>DATDFI010000617.1:0-17306 GCA_036522695.1 Bacteroidia bacterium
ATCCACGGGTGACTGCCCCGAATTATCGGCATTGTGAAGCCCGATCGCGGCAGTAACGTAGGTAATGTCGGCATACTTTGTACAGGAGGAAGCCACTACGCTTACCAGGATGAAAAAAAATATTTTGCGCTTGTTCATTCCGCTGGATAACGCGAATACAGGTGTGAAATTGTGTGGGCGATTTTTCACGGGGCGCAAACGCCTTCATTGTACTGCCCTCACTCATTCAAAAGATCACCCGGCATGTGAACAGCCGTTCAAAACTTATCACGCACCTTATGTACGCATTGCTTACTTTAGCATGTATCATTTTTTCAGCACTGCAATAGATCATGACCTCACATAAAGCCATTGGATTGCCGCCCGGCACTGTTGTTTACGAAGGCGAAGAGCATAAGGAAAATGTGAAGATCACCCTGATCGAATACAACGAGCAGGAGGTGATCGAAAAGGATTTTACCGACTTTGAAAATTGCATGAGGCACATGCGCCCGGATATGGTGAAGTGGATAAACGTGGACGGCATTCATAAGCCTGAAGTGGTGGAGAAGATCGGTACGGTTTTCAATATACACCCGCTTACGCTGGAAGATATTGTGAACACGGAACAGCGTCCCAAGTTCGAGGATTACGATAATTACGTGGTGAGCATTTTGAAAATGCTGTACTACGATACCGAACTGCATGCCGAACAGCTCAGCATTGTGCTGCTCGGGAATAATACCGTGGTCTCTTTCCAGGAAGTGCATGGTGGCGATGCCTTCGACCTTATCCGGACACGCATACGCCAGGGCAAGGGCCGCATACGCAAGCTGGAAGCGGATTACCTCTCGTACTGCCTGCTGGATGCCGTGGTGGATACGTATTTCACTATTTTGGAAAAGGTAGGCGACCGCATCGAATTGCTGGAAGAAGAACTCGTGAGCAACCCTACCCGCGAAACCATGACGCAGCTGCACCACATGAAACGCGAAATGATCTTTTTGCGTAAGGCCGTTTGGCCGTTGCGTGAGCTCATCAGCAACAAAGAGCGCTGCGAAACAAAACTCATCAAACCCAGCACCGACATTTTTTTGCGTGACCTGTACGACCATACCGTACGCGTGATAGATACGGTGGAAACCTACCGCGATCTTTTATCGGGCATGATGGATATTTACCTCTCGAGCGTAAGCAACCGCATGAACGAGGTGATGAAAGTGCTTACCATCATCACCACTATTTTTGTGCCGGTAACATTTATTGCAGGTGTGTACGGGATGAATTTTGATAACATGCCCGAGCTGCATTCGAAATGGGGATATTGGATCACCTGGTCGGTGATGATCAGCATCATTGTTTCGCTCATCTTTTATTTCAAACGGAAAAAATGGCTGTAATGGCCTGCCCGGAACGCAGGTGTTTCGTTTTTGCCCGCAGGGCCGTGTAATTTATCCCGACTGATCCTGCGCTCCGGACTCCCAACTACATTTTGTATCTTTATATCCCTTTTAAAAAACGTTTTCAGCTATGAAAAAGGTAAATCTATTGCTTTTGTTTGCTTGCATTTCGCTGGCAACTTTTGCGCAGCACGGAGGTATCCCGCAGGACACCAATAAGACCGATGGCAGCGGGAAAAAGCAGGGCTTCTGGAAGGATATTGCATTTGGCCTGGCCTGGTACGGTTATTACGTGGACGATAAACGCGAAGGCAACTGGGTGTGTTATCATCCCGGCCAGCAATTAGTACAATTTGTGGAAACGTACCACAACGGGAAAAAGAACGGCATAAGCCTGGCCACAGATGCCTATGGGAATTTTTTGAAGGAAGAATATTATACGAACGATACATTGGATGGCCAGTCGAAATATTTTTTCGATAACTCGAAATTGAAATCACTCACCACCTATAAAATGGGCGTGCTCAATGGCCCGAAAAAAATTTACTACCAGGATGGCAAACCGCAGGAGGAAGCCACGTACGTGAACGGGAAAAAAGAAGGGGTATCGAAATGGTATTTCAGCGGGGGTATTTTGATGACGGAATTCAATTATAAGAACGGGAAGCTGGAAGGCGTGCAGAAGAATTATCACAAGAGCGGGAAACTGGAGAACGAGGTGAATGCCGTGAACAATGAATACGAAGGCGTAATGACCGAATATTACGAGAGCGGTAAAGTGAAAGGCACGGTGAATTATATGCACGGCAAGCGCCAGGGCTTGTATAAAGCCACTACCGAGGATGGAAAAACGGTGACCGTTACCGTGAAATACAAAGACGATGAGATGGATGGGGATTACAAAGAATTTTTTGCGAACGGTAATCCCAAGCTTACGGGCAAATACGTGATGGGAAAGAAAGAAGGCGTGTGGAAAGAGTATGATGACAAAGGCGTGATCAATACCATGGTCTATAAGAGCGGTGAACTGCAGCCTAAAACGGATACACCTAAAAAATAATGGACATCACGCTCCACCCCGTTGCATTTGTAAAGAACAGCCGTGAGCAGGCCACAGACGATTACTGGGGCGATATTGTTTCGGAGATCATTTTGGCTGAGGAATTTCCGGAAGAGGCGCTGATGGGCATCGAAGATTATTCGCACCTCGAGATCGTTTTCTATTTTGACAAGGCCGATCCCTCCAAAACCAACCGTAGTTCGCGCCACCCGCGGGATAATAAGAACTGGCCTGTGACCGGGGTATTCGCACATCGGGGCAAGGACAGGCCCAATCATTTGGGGTTGACATTTGTTGAATTACTGAAGCGCGAAGGCCGCACACTTTTTGTTTCGGGGTTGGATGCCATAAACGGAACACCTGTACTGGATATAAAACCCGTGATGAAAGGATTTTTACCTCGGGAGGAAGTTCGGGAGCCTAAGTGGGCGGGAGAACTGATGGAACATTACTGGAAAAAAAGCGAATGAACGTGATCGCAGAACTTACAGCGCTGGAATCGGTATCGTTCAACGGCTGCAACATCAGCTCATTCCCCGCTGATCTTTCGAAATTAAAAAGACTGAAACATCTTTCGCTCATTAACGACCCGTTGAAAAGCGCGGAAAAAACGAGAATAAAGAAAGCTTTGCCGCAATGCCGGATCAATTTTTAAAGAAATGAAACTGGAACTCGATATACTTCCGCTTACAGGTTGGTTGCCTTCTGCGAAACGTCCGCTGGTGATCAGCGGGCCGTGCGGGGCGGAGACCGAAGAGCAGGTGATGGGCACAGCGCGTGAGCTGGCGAAACTGGGACGTGTCACCATTTTCCGCTCGGGGATATGGAAACCGAGGACCAGGCCTAATTCATTTGAGGGAGTGGGAAGCATCGGTTTGACCTGGCTGAAAAAAGTAAAAAAGGAATTCGGTTTATTAACTACGGTGGAAGTTGCTAATGCGCAGCATGTAGAAGAAGCGCTGGAGCATGGAGTAGATATTTTGTGGATCGGGGCGCGCACCACGGTAAACCCTTTCTCTGTACAGGAAATTGCGGATGCATTAAAAGGAGTGGATGTGCCGGTGATGGTTAAAAATCCGTTGAACCCTGACATACAATTGTGGATAGGCGCGCTGGAACGCATCAACCAGGCGGGAATAAAAAAACTGGTCGCGATACACCGGGGATTTTATACAGGAGTGAAAACACAATACCGCAACCAGCCGCAATGGGAAATTCCCATCGAATTAAAATCCATTTTTCCTCAATTACCCATCGTGTGCGATCCCTCGCACATTTGCGGGCGCACGGATATTTTACAGCAGGTGGCGCAAAAGGCGCTCGACCTCGATATGGCCGGGCTGATGATAGAGTCGCACATCAACCCGGGCGCAGCTTTGAGTGATGCAAAGCAGCAGGTCACACCCGCCCGGCTCGGGGAATTATTGAACTCACTCACCGTTCGTACCAGCGGTTCCTTAAATCCCGAGTTCACCGATCAACTCGCTCAACTACGTGTGCTTATTGATGAGATTGATGAAGACCTGTTGGAAATTCTCGCGAAGCGGATGGAGGTGATAGAAAAGATAGGAGAGTACAAACGCGATAACAATGTGACCATACTTCAGCTTGAGCGCTGGCTCGAGATCTTACGAACACGCACCGCCTCGGGTATCAGTAAGGGCATGAAAAAAGATTTCATCGAAAAGATCTGTACCCTCCTGCACAAGGAATCCATTCGCAGGCAAACCGAGGTGATGAATGAAAAAAGGAGTAAGAAGTATTAAGTACGAAGTACCAGGACGAAAATTATTTTGTGACCACGATCTTCCTGCACAGCATCGCATCTCCCGATCCCACCTGCAAAAAATAAACTCCCTGCGGCAGATCAAGATCCAGGTCATAGAGGTGTTTCCCTACCGGGATCTTTCCGCTGAAATAATTACTCCTCGTTTTACCCAGCACGTCTCTCACCATTATTCTTCCTTCAAAGCTTTTCGGTGCAGAGAATGAAAGCGTGAACTTCCCATTGGAAGGGTTGGGTGAAATAATAATATCGGTTACATCGCTTTTCCATTCGGGAACGGCATCACCAATGAACCAGGTGCATGAATCCTGGATGTACGACATGTATTGCGGTGTCATGTAATTATCGTAACAGGTATTGTGGTATTGCCTGCTCCCATTTTGAAAAGCACAGGTAACATCACTGCTGTAATCCGTGCAATTCACCGACCACCAGGAAGAAGGGGTCAACCACGATTGAAGCGGGTAAAAAGGATGGATCGATGCCCCAACTCCTTCTATCCAGATCAAAGCCGGTGGAACGGATTGGGATTGGGAGGTGAACCATACGGGCGGATTACTGCGGCTGTAAAGAAAAAATTTTCTTCTAATGCCTGCGGAGATATTTGTATTCCTGATCGAGTCCACCACGTACCAACCGGTGCCCAGGATCGGTCCCATCCATTGCGGCCCGAATTCCAGGTAAATGCTGTCTCCCTGTTGAAGAGAAAAATCATATAATATTTTTTCACCGGTGCTATCGGGATCAAGATACCAGGCTTTCTTTTGCGCTGTATCTTCTCTAAGAAAAAGGTCATTGGAGCTGAGCCAGGATGTATGGGTCACCTTTTTATAAGTGAGATTACCGATCACCGTATCAATGGTGGTTTTGAAAATATCGGTGAACGATCCTGTGCCATTGCTCCAGAACACATGCCAGCGCGCAGAATCTGCAATCAATGGGAAATACTGCTGGGAATGAACCCTGGAACAGAAGAAGATCGATAAAAAGAGAAGTAGCCGCTCTATCATGCGTGGGTGGTTAGCTATATAATGACTATAAAACAACCCCGAGGGTTGTATGCCACGCTACATAAAATTCGTCACCGCACGATCTTCTTCGCAAATACGCCCTTATCCGAGGTCACCTTGAGGAAATAAATTCCATCCGAAATATTTTTTCCGCCCAGGTCGAACTTCACGCTCCCACTCCCCGATCCGTATTCCTTTTCCTCCATCATACTCACCGTACGGCCCATCGCATCGCACAACTCAATTTTCATCCGCAGATCTGAACTCAAATAGAATTGCACATTCAACTCATCACCAAATGGATTGGGAAATACATTAAAATAACTTTCAAAACTTCCTTCATTGTGCACACCGAGGTCCCAGCAATTGCCGGGCATATTGGCATCCATCCAGGCCCAGCGATCGCGCACCCACTGCTTCAAATTGGCGATCTCGCCCGCAAAAGTTGTAGCCAATGGCGAAGGATTAGGCCAGGTGTAAACTCCCAGGATAGGCCAACGCACAAAATGCCGCTGCTGCGCCTCGTTCAGGTAAGTGGCCATAGAATCGATCAGGTAAAATACGTGTGTTGTGTCTAAAACATTTTGTCGTAAGCTCAACCAGCGGCATTTCAGATCGCGGGAATAAATACTGTCCTGCAAAAAGCGGTCCCACCAGAAAGGCACCTGCCATCCGTCACCCGGGCAGGCCGTTCCGAATTGGTAAGCCCAGCCTGCAGACAAATTCCCATTGCAATAGTCCGCATTCCACCAGGCGAGGTTATAATCCCAAACAGGACCGGCCATCAACCGGCCTCCCGTTTTTGGAGCACCGGTGCTGTCCTTATATAAATAAGAGCTCAAGCGATAACCATCCACATTCTTGCTGATCTCGTCCATGATAAAATAATCGATGAACGATCCTTCATCGGCATATTTTCTCCAACCTGTTTGCAGGTCCTGGAAATTCGGGCCCGCGGTCACCGTCTCAAACGTATCGATATACGATCGGATGTAATTCTTTTGCTGCGGGGTTATTTTGTAATCCTTAGGGTAATCGTACAAATAATAAATGGTTTGCCCGTTCGTATTCACTACCGGGGGATAATTGGAGGTCCATCCTCCTCCACCATTGCCGGTACTCTTGTCGATCTTCACGATATAACCACCCGATATTCCCGGCCAGGTATTGGTCGCTGAATCGAGCTTGGTAATATCAACGCGCTTTTTATCCCGCTTTATCTTTTCCATCAGCACATAAACGCCTTCGTATTTTCCATTGATCACCAGCTCACACAATTTTGTACGGGGACCGTAACGATTCATCTCACGGGTAAGTTTGTAGGTGAGGATATTCCTCATGCATGTTTTATCATCATAAGGCGCATACAGGATCCAATCGTGTTCTTTGGGCATTCCCACCAGGCCCGAATCAATATCCAGGCCGCTGCTGTCGACCAGCGTAAGCCCGTATGATTTCTGGGGGAAAGATTGGGAGCTCGATCCGCGCAGCTCTATTCCTACTCTCCCGTTGTATTCGTTATAAGGATCGGTAACGTAATTGCGGATGTTGTAACCATTATTGATAATGCCCATGTGGCAAAATATCTTGGGCTGATCGATGATCGTTTGATTGTAAGTATTGATCATTACGATGGGAAGGTTGGAAGAACTGAGGCGAAAAGGTTTTGCAGGATTATTACCGAAAGTGATGCTCCAGTTGAAACAATACCCGCTGTCCTGGCTCCACATGTCGCGGAAAAATAATTTCCAGGTACCATTCCCATTTTGCCCGTTGTTGATGTAACCGAGGTCTTCCTGCGAACGGTAATTCCCGGTGAAAGGTGCCGAGCCGTTCACGATCGAGGTTGACGATACGGCATCAAAACAGGTGTTGGTATAATTATCTCCGCTGCCCCCGTTGCCCGAAGTGAGAACGATGGTAGTGCCATCGGGCGCAATGACCGAGATCTCGAGGTCGGCATCCCAGGTATGATTGGCGTTGATGCACACCTGCTCTAGCCCGAAGTTAGAAGTATCGATGGTGGAAGGATTCAGCCCGGAAACGTTAATAGAAAAGGTGGCGGTGTTGGGATAATCGGGAACATTGCCACCGGTACCTGAAAAAGTTTGCGCCTGTGAATTCATAAAAAACAAAAGCGCAGCACATAACACGGGTGATCTTTTTATCATACTGAAATTTTTGAGATAGCTAAAGATAAGCAATCGCAGGGCAGAAAAAAAACCTCACCGCTCCACGATGAGGTTTCCAATTTCAATGCAGAAGGGTTATTTCGTAACAATGAAGGTATTTCCACCCAGCACCGCTCCGTCCTTATCGAGCACCGAGAAAAAATAGTTGCCCGCTCTCCAGGAAGTAGTGTTGAAAATGCATTTATGGTCTTCCATCCTGAATTTACCAATGGTGCGGCCTATCGCATCGTACAATACTACTGCGTATGCCTTTTCCGATTCAGTACTGATGGTGATCATATCACTTGCAGGATTAGGATAAGCTACCAGGTGAATGGAGTTGTTCCCCACTTCATTGATGCCGCTCCAGCCCGAAAAAGTGATCGCGTCCAGCCAAAGTTCGCTGTTCACTTTAGGAAAATACGCGCTGCTTGATGAGAAGCCGAGCGCCATGCTATCGGGCATCATATTCGGGTGGTTGGGATAATACTGGATCGGCCCCGAGATAAATGTCCAGGCATTCACAAGGCTGGTCATGGGAATAGCCAGGCTTCCAATGGTGTCGCGCCTTTGTAAACTGTTATTCCACTTGGTGAGTTCAACATAACACCATCCTGTGTCCACACCCACGGGCTTGTACTGGTACTCAAAGGCAATGGTGCTGGGACGTGAAGTGAAAGGAATGCGATCGAAAAGCTTGAACGAAGGCGAAGTTTGGAAAGAGCCCTGCATCGCAAGCCCGATAGTATCAGGTATGGTGGTGCTGTCGGGATTATATTGCATTACCACCGTTTTCATTTTCATGGAATAGGTGCCCGCAAAATTATTGGGTGTGCCCAGCTTGAATACCGAAGTGGGGTTGGGATTCGGGTTGGGAAGCGTGAGAAAAGGAGAACAAAAAAGATTCTCCGTGATCCAGCCGGTGGGCTCTTCGGGCTCGCCAAGGCTCGAACCCCAGGTCTCGAAGCCGGGATTGGTTTGCGCGCCTGCCGTAAAAGCCAACGCTGCAAAAACAAACGGGCAAAGTAGTTTCTTGATCATAGTTCTGTTTTTTATTTAGTGTACAAATTTGTTACCTGTTTTCCGCCCGCACAAATCGCCCTTTCTTATTACTTACGCGTTCAAAAAATAAAGGCCCCGGTTAAAAGGGCCTTTAGGAATCTGCATTTATTTTACAACCGAAAATTTACCGCGGCTGATCAATTGTCCTTTGTCATTCATCACACGGTAGAAATACATGCCGGCAGAAAGGTCGTTCACGTTCATGCTTTCGATATTGGTGTTGACCAAAAAGCGCCCGATCTCGCGACCCTGCACATCCATCACGCTAACACTCGAAGCATCCGTTCCATCGAAATTGAAATAAACAGTGGTGTTCGCAGGATTGGGATAAACTTTAATGTCCACCAGGTTGCTGATCTCGCTCACACCGCTGTTGGTGGGAGTGGCCTGCAGCCAGGTAACACCGCTGATGGTCCCGTCAAACGCGCTGTCCATTTCCACGAGCGGGAAGCCGATCCCGTTGGCCCACCATGCAAAATGCACGGTCGAGTCCTCGGTATTCTGAACCACCTGCCATCCCGGGGGGAATGTAATGTGAGCGAATACCGTATCAAAATTATGCATGAAGGTGCGCTGGCGAATGCAGTTGGTATTGCTCAGCAAAGGGGTGGTAACGGTACCCCATGCATTCACATTCGATTTTTTGGTGCTGTTGTGCTTCACACGAATGGAATCGATACCGGGCTGCTGGGTATAAGCAAACTTGAAATCATATCCGTTGCTGTTGGTGAAGGTTGAATTATAAGTGGAAGGAAATTGGATCAATACTTCAACCGGGTTGTCTTTTATCACCAAAGGCATGGCGTTAAACGTACCTGCCTGCCCGAGAATATTGAAAGTGGAAGAGTTCAACAAGGCATAAGTGGTGCCCTGCGATCCGAAATTCACCGCAAGGTTCGAAGTGGGGAACTGGTTCCCGTTCGGGGTCCATGCCGGGTTGGTGAAAGTAAGTGTATCCAGGTAATGGTTGTTGAGCGCAGTGAAATTCCAGGTAACGTTAGCACCGGAAGGACCTGGCGCAACTGTGGGCAGGGTATCATTGGCCTGTTTGATCACTTTACCAATGGCAGCAATGTCATTGCTGGTGATGGTGATCTGCGCCTGTACGGCCGCTGCTCCGATCGTCACAATTCCGAATGAAAAGAGTAATTTTTTGATCATGTTTTTAAGGGTTTGGTTAAAGCTTGGCAAAATTACACTTATTGAGACGATAAACAAGCCGTATAGGTTGGCAGGGCCCTCAAAAATTTCGATAAGATCGAAGCTTACACAAAGGATTGGAGGTCGTACAGCTTTTTATAAGCCCCTGCTTTCCCGATGAGTACGTTGTGGGTTCCCCGCTCAATGATCTGCCCTTGCTGCATCACAATTATCTCATCGGCATGCTGGATGGTGGAAAGGCGGTGTGCGATCACAATGGACGTGCGGTTGAGCATGAGTTTGTTGAGTGCATCCTGCACCAGTCGCTCCGATTCAGTATCGAGGGCCGAGGTGGCTTCATCTAAAATTAATATGGGAGGGTTTTTGAGTACGGCCCTTGCAATGCTCAGGCGCTGGCGTTGCCCTCCCGAAAGCTTACTTCCCCGATCACCAATATTGGTTTGGTAACCGTTAGGCATTTGCGCAATGAACTCATGTGCGTTGGCGATCTTCGCGGCATTGATCACATCCTCCTCTTTCACATTCTTTATCCCGAATGCTATATTGTTGAACACGGAATCATTGAAGAGAATGGACTCCTGCGTAACAATGCCCATAAGGTCGCGAAGGTCCCTGATCTTTATATCCTTTATATTATGTCCGTCAATAAGCAGTTCGCCCAGGCCCACATCATAAAATCGCGGCAGCATATCCGCCAATGTGGATTTTCCCGAACCGGATTGCCCCACCAGTGCAATGGTCTTTCCCTTTTCAATTTTAAGATCAATGTCCTTTAAAACATAACCGCTGTCGCCACGCTGGTATGCGAACGAGACTTTTTTGTATTCGATAGCCGAATTGAAAGATGTGACCGACCTTGCATTTTCGCTTTCGCGGATGGTGATTTCGGCATCGAGGATCTTATTGATGCGCTCGATGGAGGCCATGCCGCGCTGCACATTGTAATAAGCCTGGGTGATGGATTTTGCGGGGGGGATGATCTGGGAAAAAATGGCAAGGTAAGCCACGAACTTGGCAGGAGTAAGTGAACCTGAAGTGTTCTCGAGGACCAGGGTTCCCCCGATGTACATGATCACCATCATGATCATTGTCCCCAAAAATTCACTCATTGGCGAAGCGAGGTCCACCTTGCGGTAGGTGCTCACCATTTGAGAGGTGAATGCCTCGTTCTCCGAATGGAATTTATTTTTCTGGGACCCTTCGGCATTGAATCCTTTAATGATACGCAGGCCCGAAAGTGTTTCTTCCATAATAGAGAACAGCGTACCCAGTCGTTCTTTTGCGCGTGTGGAACTTTTTTTCAGGCTTCTCCCGATCAACGCGATAAGGCCGGAAGCGATCGGCAGTAAGATCACTACGAACAAAGTAAGTGTAGGGCTCAAAAAGACAAGGAATAAAATGGAGAGCAGAATATTGAGCGGGTCGCGGAACAACATTTCCAGCCCGGTGAGTACACTCCATTCCACTTCCTGCACATCCGTGGTGATACGCGACATGATATCCCCTTTGCGCTCGTTCGAATAATACGATAGCGGGAGTTGAAGTGTCTTATCAAAAATATGGTTGCGCATATCACGCACAATGCCATTGCGGACAGGAGCCATGAAGAAAAGCGCGAGGTAGCGGAATAAATTCTTTAAAAAAATGATGGAAGTAAAAACGATGCAGATCATGATCAGCGCTTCCGTTTTTCCCTGGGTCACTATCATGTTTGTAAAAAAATAATTGAGGTTATCGAGAGCGGAGTTAACGGAGAAAGAAAATGCAGGCTGACCATTCTTCAGGATCTCACGGTAACTTTCTTCGTTGCCCAAAAAAAGGAGGTTCAGGAAGGGGATGATCATGGTGAGGGAGAAAAGGCCGAACACCACGGTGAAAATATTGCTTACAATATTCAGCCAGGCATAACCCCAATAGCCTTTGATGTAACGCAGTACCCCGAAAAGTTTTTTCATGGAAGGTCAAAGATAGTCATTCAAAAGGCATACGCGCTTTTAACGTTCTTCTATGACAAACGAGTGAAAAGGAAATAAATTTCCAGGGTTGCATTACTGCTTTTTCAGGTAAAAGACCTCTTTGTAGGAAATATCACCATTGGAGTTGGCGCCTACATAGGTCCAGGTGTAGCGGTGGGCAATTTTTTTATCGACCGTATAAATGGCATAATAGGTTTGGCCGCTTCCCGGGTCCTCGCTGAAAAAGGTTATGGTCTGGCGTTTTGCTTCATCGGTGTACCAGCCCACAGGCAATACTCCGCCTACGGCATTATCCACCCAGCCGCGCGGCACACCCGGCAGGTCATCCCGCTCGTTATTATAAGGATTCAACCCATTATCGTAAAGCCCTATGGTGCCGGGGTTATCCAGCGTAAAAACCGAATCCACTTTGTTATTCGAATAATACGATATCTCGTACTTTTCGATCTTATAGACCCCCGAATATTTTCTGCGGTTGCCACTTTCTTTGTTGCAGGAAGAAGCTGCCAGCAAAACAACAGAAAGGAAAATAAATATGTGCGATCTATTCATCATCGCTTTTGAAATGATATCTCAAATTCACAAATGCATAGTAGATCTTTGAACGCGGATGTACATAAGCCGTTACATCGTAACTGAACGGGTCGCTGTTCCATGCTCCGTAATCGAGCGGTAACCCTTCCGGGTAACCGTTTATATCCAGGTTGCGCCCCCAATCCCCGTCATCATATGTTTCAACCTTGCCGGGCATGCCAAAAGCGCTCACTCCTACTTCCAGTTTCAGGTGTTCCAGTGTGATCACATCCACCGAAAAAGTGATCTCCCCGCAAAAATCGAAGGTCTTGTACACCCCGTTCAGCAATTTATCCTTCCCGTAGCTGATGGTCCCGTCAGGATATTCGTAGTAGCTATCGATCACACAATTGGCCAATCCCATTTTGGGATGGATGCTGATGCGCCAGAAATGGATGGGAATACCGAAAATGAAAGGAGAAAAAACACTGTTCTTAAAGTGTCTTTTTCCACCGTCATTGAATTCGGCCACCGAATGGGCCGAGTACCCGAGGAAGCCTAACGAAAAACCCACACCTTTTACCAGGTAAAAAGCCGCTCCGATATCATATCCCAACGCGCTGCCCCAGGGTTTCAGCGGTGTTTTCACACCCGATCCCGCATTGTAATTATTGTACGATTCAGCAAACTGGTTAAAATATTTATTGCTGTAATTGCCGTACAACGGACCGCCATACAATACGAATCCCTGCGAAAAGCAAAGCGAGGGAAAAAACAATAGTGCGAAAATTATCTTCTTCATATCAATCTCCGAATAATTTGAACATAAGGCCAAGCGAGAGGCTGCTGCTTTTATAAACGTAATCGGTAAGGTACACGCCTGGCTCGCAGCCGAACCAATCGAAGAACCAGCTCAGTCGCACCTTGATGCGTTCTGCTCCTGCTTCGGCATACATGGTGTTCCCGAAGATGCGGTAAGAATTTCCGAGCAGTCCTTTATGCGTGCCGTACACCAGCTCATAATCCTTTACAGCTTCGGTACTTTTATCCCATTTGTAAAAAAGCTTGAAGTTGCCCGCATCCATGGTGAGCCCGAGAGAGAAATTTTCGCTGGGACTATACTGGATCCCCATAAAGCTGAAGTAATTGCCCCTTGCTTTCATCTTGTATTTCTCTTTATACCCATCTGCAGGATTCACCCCGCCTGCATCAAACACACTTCTTCTTTGACTGTACATAAAGAAGAATGCGCCCTGGTTGAAATTGAAAAGGTATTGCACGGTCAGCCCGCTGAAAAAAGAATTGATCTTGAATTTATCGTCCCAATAAGCATGTGTGCGCTCCAATTCGAAGGCTTCCACTTTCAGGTTGGGAAGGTGAGTGGTATAAATGCCCCCGCTGTAACCGATCACCAGCCCGCTGCCCGCGCGCAAGGCCGGTGCGCTGCATAAGAGTAAAATAAAAGTGAGGATGTACCGTGAATTATTCATTCCGGTGCAATGATATAGAGAATACCATGTGCGGCAGAATACGTTTTTCTAAAATCTTACTGGACTAAATTCAGCGCGTAAGCACATACATCACTCCATCAACAAATCTCCCTTCCTTAAAATAAGCTTTGCGCATCACTCCTTCTTTTGCGAAACCACATTTTTCGGCCACGCGTTGTGATGCCCGGTTGAAATCGAAGACAGGCGCTTCGATGCGATGATACCCGCATTTGGAGAACCCATACCCGCAAAAACGCTTTAATGCGCTGGTCATGATGCCCCTGTTCCAGTAAGGCGTGGCCAGCCAGTAACCCACTTCTTCGCGGTGAGGCTGGATGGGATATTTGCCGTGCCAGCTTATGCCCCCGCACAGCTCACCCTTTTCATTGCGAATGATCCAACTCATATCCCGCCCGAATTCTTTTTTCTTCTTTTCACAAAATTCAAGATACCAGCGCGCGTCCTTTTCGGTGTAAGGAAAAGGGATGGTAAGCGTACGATCGCTGATCTCCTTTTCGTTGAGGTATTTTAAATAAAAAGGAACATCACGCTCTTCGGGCGGAGATAAAAAATATCTTTCATCGATAGGAAGCATGATGTAAAAGTAAAGATAGTGCGGTAGACCCGCAACGAGCTTGTGCTGTAATTGGCACTCCCCATCCTGCTCTATATAAAAATTGAATTTCCTTTTCGTAATTTGGTGCTTTCATGAAAATACCTCCTTACCTTAAAAAAGGCGATAAGATCGGCATCGTGGCCACCGCGCGAAAGATCTCGCGCGCGGAGTTGCAGCCCGCAGTGGATATTTTAAAGCAATGGGGGCTGGAGCCTGTGTTGTCGGAAAACATTTTCGGGGAGGACCATCAATTTTCGGGTACCGATGAGCAGCGCGCAGCCGACCTGCAGCGCATGCTCGATGATGATTCCATACGAGCGGTGATCAGCGCGCGGGGAGGTTATGGCACTTTGCGCATCATCGATAAACTCGATCTTTCAAAATTCATTGCGCATCCCAAATGGGTGGTCGGCTACAGCGACATCACTGTTCTGCATTCACACCTTCACGCCCTCGGCATTGCCACGCTGCATGCCACCATGCCCATCAACTTTGCAAAGCACGAAGAAGCTACCGGAACTTTGCGGACGGCCTTGTTCGGTGGACCGCTCTCCTACTTCATCCCGCATCATCACCTCAACCGGGAAGGAAAAGCTGAAGGAGAAACAATAGGCGGCAACCTGTCCTTATTATATGCACTTGCTGCGAGCAAAAGCGATACCAGCACGCATGGAAAAATATTATTTATCGAGGACCTTGACGAGTACCTCTATCACATCGACCGCATGATGCTGAATTTGAAACGCAGCGGCAAGCTTTCCAAACTCAAAGGATTGATCATCGGTGGATTCACGGACATGAAGGACAATCCCGTTCCATTCGGCAAAACGGCTGAGGAGATCATCCGTGAGGCCGTTGAAGAATATGATTATCCCGTTTGCTTCGGTTTCCCGGCCGGGCATATCGAAAAAAACTGCGCGCTTCCCTTCGGAACAAAAACAATACTGGAAGTAAATGAAAACGCTTCTGTAAAATTCATTCCATAAAAAAATCCCTCCGCGTTTCCGGGAGGGATCTTTCTTAAGTTTCTTTTTATTACTTCTCGAACTTGGTGTAGCCGGTAGGTATATCGAATGTTTTGGGATCGATAGGCTTCTTGTCGACTTTAGTGGTCTCGAGGCGTTCTTTCTCCTGCCCGTCAGAGCTGGTCATGATGGCGAGCACCGGCATCATACCTTTTGAATTCGGGATCTGGAGGTAATAGGTCGAGAATTTATCCTTGCGGTTGAGCACGCGCAGCATCACGTCAAAAAAATCGTATTTCCCTTTGGTCACCCAAAAAGTAATGGTGGTGTTCTCATCTTTATTTTTCACAACAACCTCGGTACACTTCATGTTCATGATCATCTTGGTGTTCTTGGTCATGGTCACTTCGCACTTACCGGTAGGTGTGTTGGGTGTGCCCGTGGGCTGATCGCCATACAACTTGCGGTCGTGGCTGATGAACTGCATGGTTGAGTTCTTGGTATCCACGAGGAAGCTGCCTTCCACTTTCTTGGATTTTGAACCGATCTCATCGATCTTGATCTTATCACCCTTTACATAATATACGTAATTGGTGGTATCGGTGGCGGTGCGCTTCTTGAATTCGATAGAGCCTTCGAACGACTGGGCAGTTGCCGCAAAAGCAACAAAAGCAGTGATGGCCAGGGCAAATACTTTTTTCATGTGAGGTTTTTTTGTGTTCAGTGTTTTAACGAGCGTACTAAAATAGTGTTTTTTTGAAAACTCATGCCTTATGCATACCCTCTTATTAAAAACTATGCCAAAAGCCGGATTGTGGTATTTTTGATGCCTTTTACAGGCATGGCAGAGCATAATGATAAAGGCAAAGAAGGTGAGACCGAGGCCCTTCGGTATTTAAAGGGCAAAGGCTATTTCATCCTGGAAGTGAACTGGCGCGTGCGCAAGCTGGAGGCCGATATCATTGCAATGGATAAGAACAGGCTGGTTTTTGTAGAGGTGAAGACCAGGGCCGATAATAAATACGGTGAGCCGGAACTGGCCGTGACCAAAAAAAAGCAGCGCAACCTCATTCAGCTGGCCAATGAGTATATAGAGCTCAGGGACTATAATGGGGAGTCCCGCTTCGATATTATTTCTGTACTGGATGAGCCCGATGGAACATACAAGATCAATCACATCGAGGATGCGTTTTATCCTTTGTTGTGATGCCGCGCACCTTTATCCGTACCTTTGATCCAAAATCACAACATGCCTAAACATTTCGGGAATAAGAGAAATTTCGGTAAGCCGGGTAAGGACGGTTTTCGCAAAAAACGTTTTGACGAAGATCACGATAAAAGTTTCGGCAAAAAAAAATCCGGCAATAGCGGAGGTTATAAAAAGAAACGCTTTGACGATAATAAAGAAGGCGGACACTCTTACCGTGATAAAAAACGCGTTCCGGGTGAAGAGGGCGATTTTAAGAAAAAACGTTTTGATGATAAAGAAGGCGGCCCGGATAACTACCGGGGCAAGAAGGAACATTACGCGGAGCGAGGTGATTTCAGGAAAAAACGTTTTGATGACAAAGAAGGCGGTTTCAAGAAAAAGCATTATGGAGAGCAGGGCGATTTCAAAAGGAAACGTTTTGATGACAAAGAAGGCGGTTTCAAGAAAAAACATTACGGGGAGCAGGGCGATTTCAAAAGGAAACGCTTTGACAATAAAGAGGGTGATTTTAAAAAAAAGCGCTTTGATGATAAGGAGGGAGGGAGCCAAAGGAAACGTTTTGACGATAAAGAAGGTGGTTTCAAGAAAAAACATTACGGGGAGCAAGGCGGGTATCAAAAGAAGAACTTCGGTTATAATAAACCCTTCAAAAAGAAATACGGTAAAAAAACCAGTGATGCTTCCACCGGCTTCCATGAGAAAAAAGCAGATGACGGCACCATTCGTTTGAACAAGTACATAGCCAACGCGGGCATTTGCTCAAGGAGAGAGGCCGATGACCTGATACGTGCCGGGGCGGTGAAGGTGAATGGACAGATCATTACCGAAATGGGATTTAAGGTGAAACCGGGCGATGTGGTGAATTATGGCGGGCAAACCCTCAAGCAGGAGAGGCTGCAGTATGTGT
>DATDFI010000618.1:0-2550 GCA_036522695.1 Bacteroidia bacterium
ATCCACATAAAGGGCCCTGCTTCCGACACCATTTTCGTTGCCAATTACGATTACAGTGACCAGCCCCGCAGGCTGAATGATTCCACTTCTATTTTTACATGGCATCCCGCTTTACCAGAGTGAATTTTTATTGTTCTTGACCGCGAAACAAAATGGTTTGCGCGAACATGGATGGATTCGCTTATTCCCCAAAAAGAGATCACTGTAGATTATTTGTTGCATACCACTCAAATAAAAGATGCCGGTGAATGGGACCTTGTTACGGGAAGAGTAATAGAACTGGAAAGAAAGGATGAAAAGGGCCGTTCGGATGAAGGAGGAAGCGGAGAATTAGAAAACGTACGTTGAATACTAAAGGGTCTTTAAGGCCCGGAATAATTCCGAAAACGCGCTGCCAAGGCACTCGATCATATCGCCCGCCAGCATAGCTTCCTGCGAAAATTTTGAAGCCGCGATATCACCGGCCAGGCCATGAATAAATACTCCGAGCACGGCAGATTGTTTCGCATCATATCCCTGCGCAAATAATGCTGTAATGATCCCGGTAAGCACATCCCCGCTGCCGCCTTTGGCCATACCTGGATTCCCTGTAGAATTAAAATACACTTCCCCATCCGGGCATGAAATGGAAGTATGCGCGCCTTTGAGCACCACATAAACCCCATGCTTTACCGCAAATTCCACCTGCATCTTCAAGCGCTCTTCATCATTGCTCCATTTTCCAGCCAGGCGCTCGAATTCTTTAGGATGCGGAGTGAGAATGCTTGAAGCAGGCAAAAATCCCAGCCAGGTTTTATTCTCCGAAAGGATGTTGAGCGCATCGGCATCCAGCACAAGCGGAACAGGGCTGTCCTGGATCAACCGTTTTAAAGCATTCTTTGTTTCTTCTTCTTTTCCAATTCCCGGCCCCACTCCTATCGCATCGTACTTATTTCCACTTATTTTTCCTGCGATCATATTCTCCTCCTCGCTGGTCACCACCATCGCTTCCGGGAGGGAAGCCTGCATTATTTCGTAACCGCATTTCGGGATAAATACGGTGAGCAAACCCGCACCCGCCCGCAAACAGGCCCGCGCACTCATCACCGCAGCGCCCATTTTCCCGTAACCTCCAACGGCCAGCAGCACATTACCGTTATCCCCCTTGTGCGCAAATTTTTTACGCGGACGATAAATGGAACGCGCATTCTCCATCCCTACAAAAAAATATCTCGTACTTTGCCCGGCCAGGAATTTTTCATCGAGGCCGATATCGATCACGATGAATTCACCGACAAATTCCGCATTGGAAGGGAAAAGAAATGCAAGTTTAGGCTGCTGGAATGTGAGCGTGTAATTCGCTCTAACGATATTTTTCCTGTCATTCTCCGAATTGTCCTCACCGAATAAACCGGAGGGAATATCAATGGCGATAACCGGCCGCCCGGTCAAATTGATGTGATGGATAACATCCGCAGCTGGCCCGCCCACTGCCTTATTCAAACCCGACCCAAAAATACAATCGATAATGATGGTTGAAGGCTGATGGTTGATGGATGAGAAAGAGAATTTATCCTGCACCTCGTGGACAATAATGTCACGATGATCTTTCAATCTCTTTTCATTCTCCAAAAAACCTGCGGAAGCTTTATCCGAATAACGTACTATAAAAACTTCCACCCGGTTGCCTTTCTCATCCAGCATCCGCGCAATCGCGAGTCCATCTCCCCCGTTATTGCCCGTCCCGCAAAATATCGCAAAGCGATGATGGCCGCTGAAGTTCCGGGCGATCCAACCGGCACAGGCGCTGGCGGCCCTTTCCATCAGGTCGATGGAATCAACGGGCTCATTCGCGATGGTATATGCATCGGCTTCCCGAAGCTGCGCGGTGGTGAGGAGTTTCATTCCTGTTCAGCAATACATTTATGGATGCCCATTACCTGCGGGATCAGCAATTCCATTTCGTCATTCTTTATCACAAACCTGGAGCGCTTTATCTTCTCCTCATCGCTCCATTGGTTCTTCATGCGCTTCTCCACCTCGCCAGCACTTATTCCATCCCGCTTCATTGCGCGTTGTATCTTCAGTTCCTTCGGGGCGGTAACGGTGATCACGGCATCAGTATCCTTATCACTGCCCGCTTCAAAAAGTATGGCAGCTTCCTTTATCACGTAAGGAGCAGAAGCATTTTCCTTACACCATTGAACAAATTTTTCCTGTACTGCCGGGTGAATGATGTTATTGAGTTGGGCCAGCAAGGTTTTATCGGAAAAAACTTTTTTCGCCACCACCGCACGGTCCAGCGCACCGTCACGGTAAACCTCTTCACCCAAGAGTGCGGTCACTTTTTTCCTGACTTCCGCCTCGCTGTATAACTTTTTCGCCTCATCATCTGCATTAAAAACGGGGATCCCAAGTGTTTTAAATATCCTGCACACGGTAGATTTCCCGCTGCCTATCCCACCGGTTATGCCGATGACCTTCATTTTTTACGAAGGATGAATTCGATCTCGGGATCGAAAGTAATGTCATGAACGAAGCCGGGGGCCGTAAGCACTTCCGCCTTCAACT
>DATDFI010000619.1:0-9695 GCA_036522695.1 Bacteroidia bacterium
CCTTTGCGCCTTCGGAATAATCATTTACTTGATGATCTCGATAACCTGTCCGGCACCTACGGTACGGCCACCTTCACGGATAGCGAAACGCAGACCTTTGTCCATCGCAACAGGCACGATCAGCTTCACGCTGATGGTCACGTTGTCACCAGGCATCACCATCTCGCGTCCCTGCGGAAGTTCGATCTCCCCGGTAACGTCAGTGGTGCGCAGGTAGAACTGCGGACGGTATTTGTTATGGAAAGGAGTGTGACGACCACCTTCTTCTTTCTTCAATACGTAGATCTCGGCTTTGAACTCGGTATGAGGAGTGATGGAACCGGGTTTAGCGATAACCATTCCTCTCCAGATGTCCTTCTTATCAACACCGCGCAGCAGGAGACCAACGTTGTCGCCAGCCTGGCCGCTATCAAGCAGTTTACGGAACATCTCAACACCGGTAATGGTGGATTTCATGCTTTGGTCGCGCATCCCGATGATCTCTACGTCCTCACCTACGTTGCAGATACCGGTTTCGATACGGCCGGTAGCCACGGTTCCACGACCGGTGATGGAGAACACGTCTTCCACAGGCATGAGGAAGGGCTTGTCCACCTGGCGGGGAGGGATCGGAATGTAAGAGTCAACTGCATCCATCAACGCAAGAATAGTGGGAACCCACTTTGCGTCCTTATTCAAACCACCGAGAGCAGAGCCACGGATAATGGGAGTGTTAGCGCCATCGAACTGGTAGAAGGTGAGCAGGTCACGGATCTCCATTTCAACGAGGTCGAGAAGTTCAGGATCTTCAACAGCGTCAACTTTGTTCATGAACACAACGATCTTGGGCACACCAACCTGGCGCGCGAGCAGGATGTGCTCACGGGTTTGGGGCATAGGACCGTCAGTTGCGGCAACAACCAATATAGCACCGTCCATCTGGGCAGCACCGGTAACCATGTTCTTCACATAGTCAGCGTGACCCGGGCAATCCACGTGTGCATAGTGACGCTTCTCTGTCGCGTACTCCACGTGTGAAGTATTGATCGTGATACCACGCTCTTTTTCCTCGGGAGCGTTGTCGATTGACGAGAAGTCTCTCACTTCCGCCAGACCTTTGTCAGCAAGTACCGTGGTAATTGCAGCGGTCAGGGTAGTTTTACCGTGGTCAACGTGACCAATGGTTCCAATGTTTACGTGTGGTTTGGAACGATCGAATTTTTCTTTTGCCATTGCTATATTAGTGTTTGATTGATTGGTTTGTATTTACTTTCTTGACGGTTTTCTTAACAATTTTTACTCTAACTAAATCTCAACTTCACTTTCCAGGTCCAACTTTCTTGAGCCGTTATCGGGAATTGACTCGCAGCCCTTTTTAAATTTCAACGGAGCTCGCGATCCCCTTACTTTTTGCTCTAAAAGAACTTACAGGTACTGTTCAACTCCACGCTCCGGTTCAAATTTCCAGAGCCGTTATCGGGAATTGAACCCGAGACCTCTTCCTTACGAAGGAAGTGCTCTACCCCTGAGCTACAACGGCTTTTTTCGTCATTGGTCAGTGGGCATCGGCTCTGCGCTTCCACTTACAATTTTACGAGCGGAAGACCGGGCTCGAACCGGCCACCCTCAGCTTGGAAGGCTGATGCTCTACCAAATGAGCTACTTCCGCTTTTCATCCAGCTTTCGCTGATGTTTTAACTCAAAGAACTTTTTATCCGACCCGAAAAATCCCTCGCACGTATCTTGTTGTCCGCTGTGGGGAGAGAAGGATTCGAACCTTCGAACTCGTAAGAGGACAGATTTACAGTCTGTTGCCTTTGGCCACTTGGCTATCTCCCCTCAAGCCCTATTCAGAACTGCAAACCAGAAAGGCTTTTCCCCTTCCAACTTCAGTTGCACTTATGAGCCGAAGAAGGGACTCGAACCCCCGACCAGCTGATTACAAATCAGCTGCTCTACCAGCTGAGCTACTTCGGCTTATAAAGCTGTAGTGCCTGATTTTAAAGAACTTGCAGGTGACTTATACTCATAAAAAAGCACCCCCCTCCAAAAAAGGACTGCAAATCTATAAAAGATTTGTTACGCGGCAAAAAAAATTAATCGAAATTTTTTGAAATTCAGGGGTCTAAGCCTCTTCCACCTTCAAATTTACCTGGTCAATGCGTGTATTACTTACACTAATGATCCGGAAAACAAAACGGTCGATGCGGATCACCTCATCGGGTTTGGGAATGCTGCCATAATTGTGAAGCACCAGCCCGCCAAGGGTCTCATATCCTTCGGCAATGGGCAGGTTAAGATTATATTTTTTGTTGATATGGTCGATCTCGATACGTGCGGAAAAAATAAATTCGTTAGCCGATATCCTCTTTTCCACCAGTTCTTCCTTATCATGTTCATCTTCTATCTCCCCGAATATCTCCTCCACCACATCTTCAATGGTAAGCATGCCTGATGTGCCCCCGAATTCATCCACCACCAGTGAAATACTTTTACGCTGCTGTATGAAAAGTGTAAGCACCTCGCTGGCGGCCATGGACTCGGGAACGATGAGTACCGGCAGCAACACGGAGCGTATGCCGGTGGGCCGCTTGAACAATTCGTAGGAATGGGTATAGCCGATAATGTTATCGATGGAATTTTCGTAAACGAGAATTTTCGACAGCCTTGTTTCCACAAATCTTTTCCTCAACTCATCAATGGGCGCATTCACATCAATGGCCACAATCTCGGTCCGGGGGATCATGCACTGCCGCGCTTTTACCTCTGAAAAATCCAGGGCGTTCTTAAAGATCTGCACCTCGTGTTCGAGTTCCTGTCTCTCCGAAATTCGCGTGGTGCTTTCGCGAACAAGATTATCGAGATCGATGCGGCCATACGCCACAACCCCCTCCTCCTTTTTCACCCGGAATAAAACCCGGAGTAAAAAATCGGCAATGGTAATGGTTATGAACACCACCGGGTACAAAATGAAATACAGGATAAAAACCGGGAATGAAAAAAAGTTGAGCACGCCATTCGGGTTTTTGCGGAAGAGATTCTTAGGGAGGTACTCAGCAGTAATAAGGATGAACAGCGTGGAAATGGTGGTTTGGATGATCAGCACCAACGCTTCGGAATGTATAAATTGCCTTATAGGCGGTGTAAGGATCTCCGACATGAAAAGCCCGAATACCACCAGGGAAATGCAGTTCCCTACCAGCATGGCCGCAATAAAATCGGCCTGGCGCTTTATGAAGTAAGAAAAGATGCGTGCGGAAATACTGCCTTGCTTGCTCTCCAGCTCTATGCGCAGCTTATTAGAGGTTAAAAAAGCGATCTCCATGCCCGAAAAAAAGGCCGAACCTACCAGGGAAAGAACAACAATGAGCCAGGGGTTATTCATGTAAAGGGAAACAAAGATAACAAATCGAGTCTATAGTTTACAGTCTCGAATTTGTAGTTGGGTCACGCATAAACCTTTTGCAAGAAACAGGCTTACCGCAAGCGGGGAAGATGCTTAATTTACAGTTTTGCAGCGCAAGCAACCAAAACCGGGGAATGCGAACTAAAAACCGGGAACCGGGGACAGTAAACCGGAGGCTATAGACTGGAAACTATAAACTTCAGCTCCTTCCTCTTTTTTTCTTCTCCTACTCCACCCGCTGCACCGGGCCATCCACGTACACTTTCATGCGCTTGGTGTTCATCCAGTACATCACTGCACTTGCAGCCGCCACGGCCAAAAAATAAAGCCCATCGTGCGTACTGCCGGTAAGAAAAAAATAAACCGCTGTGCCCAGGCAAAAGCCGCATACCAGCTTCCAGAACCACAGCAAGATTTTGATCATCGTTCTCATCGTTCTCTTATTTTTCCTGCGTATTCAATGAATCGTTCTCCACTATTGTTTTAGCAACCGGGTTCAGGATCTTCCACCTGGTGAAATCGGCATTGGATTGCAAACCTTTACCATATAAAGTATCCGTTACCGTAGTAATGGTCACGTTAGCCTCGGTACTGATCTCATACTTTGCATGCTCATCGTACACGAGGTGCTCGGTCTGCAACTTATCGCCCCGCTCATTCACCACCACTACGTTATTACGCGCTTCCATCCGCCCATTATCCAGGTTCCTGCGCGCGTAATTGGCCGTAAGGGTCGACTTCACTTTTCCCGAATCGTTGAAAAAGGTCAGCGCTACACCTTTAGGCAATTCAATATAATTTTCCACGCCCTGGTAATGGTCCAGCTCGGGAGCTTTCAGCTTCAATTTCATTTTTGCCGAATCGGTGTAGACCAGTTCCACATCTTTGTCGGTCTCCACCGGGAGCTTTTCAGGAGAAGAAATGAGTTTGATCTTACGAATGTCGTTCTCGCAGGAGGTAAGGAAAAAAAAAGGTATGAGGTATAAAGTATAAAGACAGAAGCGCAGCAATAAATATCCACGATCCATTTATCAATCGTATTTACGCTGGATGAACCACTTTTCGTTGATGGAGAAGCCGAGTACCACGCGTACATAATTTTCGCGGATGAGATTGTTCTCGATAGTGCCGCGCTGTCCGAGCTCAAAGGAAAGGTTGAGCATGGCCTGGTTGTAATTCTCTCCCACTTTGGTGATGCGCAAAGGCATCCCGAAACCGAAAGTAAATGCCATATCGGTGAGCGGGGTTTGCTGCCCCAACAATAAGTAGGTATTGGAAAAACGCGCGCCTGCACGGTACGCCATCTTCTTATAATAAGGTCCTTTATTGGAATTGCGGTCGGGCCAATACTGGAAACCTGCCGAGATGCGATTGCTGTTACCCAACAAACCTTTCTGCCCGAATGAATCAAAGCTGCTCCAGTTCTGCATCGAATAATCGGCATTGATGTAAAGTTTTTCTCCCTTTCGCAAAGCGATGCCGAAACCGTACATGGCCGGGAGCGTAACCGATTCCTTTTGATCGGCTATGTACTGTGCAGTATCTTTGGACTGGTCGATGCTGAAGCGGTAGCGATACGTCATGGCCAGCACGGATGAATGTGCGGTGAGTTGGGTTTGCATATTGGCCGTGAGGCCGAGCAGCAGGGTCCAATGCTTGCGCATGTTCACTTTATACTGCAAACCGCCTTTGAAATAAACATCATTGAAATGCTGGCTTTCGTTCACACGGGTAGACCATGAATTGGTGAGGTCGGGAAATGAATCGCGGCTTTCCAGGTCGAGCGCACCAAAGAGGTAGGAAACGGTGGCACCGAATGAAAGATTTCCGCGGCTTATCCCATTCGCCAAAAAGATCTCGTTCAAACCTCCCGAACCCTGGTAAGAGTAACACACATTACCCACGTTTGGAACATATTCGGAAGTATTCACCTTGTATCCTACGTTGCTGAAAGGCATGATGCCGAACGAAGCGCCCCACCATTTGCGCACCGGGAAAGCAAATGCGATATGAGAAAGCGCAGTGCGATTCACATCGTACGTTTGGCTGGAGGTCTCCATGCGCGTGAGCCGGTCCATCACGCCCACATCAAAAGTGGTGAGATAGGTTTTGCTGAGCGATGCAGGATTATTTACATTGATATAAAAAGGCGCGATGGAATCGTTCTGGTACGCGTACGAAACTCCTCCCATAGCAGCAGTATTGGCAAAGCCGGTGTACTGCAGGTCGCCCAAACCATAACGCGAATAAGGAGAGCTGGATGAGGTTTGTGCTGAAACGGATAACGGATGATGGAGGGATAATGCAAGAAAAAAGAAAAACAGGATTCGCTTCAAAACTGCGGATGAAACAAAAGAAAATCTACTTCGCATTATGCTCGAGGATTATATTGAGTCCTTTAAGTACCAGGAATGGGTCGGCAAAGATGGGCTTTTTTAAGCGTTTCTCAAAAAATCCGGCATTGCCCCCGGTAATAACGCAAACCAGCCCGGGATATTGTTGTTCATAGCGCTCCCGTATCCCGCTCGCTTCGCTGATCACTCCATTCATCACTCCCGACTGCAGTGATCCAACCGAGGAAGTGCCAACAAGCTCTTCGAAATCGTAATCCGCTGTGAGCAGGGGCAACCTGTCGGTAAATGTGTTGAGGGCTTTAAAACGCATATCGATGCCGGGAGAAATGCCTCCACCCAGGTACTCGCCCTTTGCATTGATGAAATTGTATTTGATGCAGGTACCCGAATCGATCACGAGCACATCCTTCCCGGGATGCTGCTGTTGCGCTGCGATCACCGCGGGGAGGCGATCATTGCCAAGGGTGTTGGCGGTGCGATATAAATTCTTAACAGGAATTTTTGTCTCGGAGTTGAATTCGAGGAAATTGGTGCGCTCCTTCAGCACATTTACAAAAGGAGGAAAATGATTCACCACGGCCGAAAGTATGCTGCGCCTGATGCTGCGCTGCTTCAGGAATACAGTGATATCGAATTTATCATTGCGGTCGATAACGGCATGCTCAACCAATTCTCCTTTGTCGAACACCCCGTATTTGATGCGCGTATTCCCGATGTCAACTACCAGGTTCATGAATAGAATTGCTGATCACAAAGAAATAAATTTCGGTTGCGGGGAAAGCGGGACCGGTAAAAAATTTGCGGGGTTGTTTTTGGAACCGTGAGAGGCGATCTTCTACCATTTGCCCATCAGTCCTCCGTAAAACGCATGGGAGAAACCAAAGCCTACCACCCAATTCACCTGGGGATGATTTACATCATAGTGGCGTTCCATCATAAAGTACCCTTCGAGCTCATTCACCGCATTAAGCTGGTAAAATAAACCTGCATAATAACGTCCCCGATCGAACTGGTGCCCGTACTTGTCGTAGTAAATAAAGCTGTAGTACTGCTCCACCGCAAAATAAGGAGCCAGGTTACCAAGGTCATACTTAGCGGTAAGTTTATTCCGGTAATACAATTGCGGCACCAGCCCGTTTACAGAAGTACCGATATCATCCCATTCCCATTGCAGCATGTTGCGGTCGCTGAGAAAGATCTTGTGGAGCTTCTTTCGAAATGTGGCCGTAACGTAAAACTGGTGACGAATAGAATTCGTCAAACCCGTATTCTCGTTATTGAACGTTTTTTTAAACAGGAGAACATAATCGGCCGAAAAACGAACGGCCTTTTTGAATTTCCACGTTACGCCAAAGTCGGCATAGGCGTAACGGAATTGTGTCGCATTTTCAGTGATGCGGCCCTCGTGGTTGAAGTGGGCCACAAATTTTTTACTGAGGTTCTTCTCGAGGTAAATATTCTCCCAAACCTGGAAATCATTTATGGCTTTTTGAGCGCCAAGCTCAAATACAGAGAGAAAAAACAGAAGAGAAAACGTAATTATCTTTTTCATGCCTGTGAAAAAATCTTTCCAAAGATAATAATTACAACATAAAAAAAGCAGGATGCTGCCCGGTAAGAACTGTGGTCAAATATCCACAACCTATCTCCAACCTCCACCCAGCGCACGGTACAGGTTCACCATGGCCTGGTATTGTTGTTTTCTCCACTCCAGCAGTTCCAGCTTCGATTCCAGTGCATCGCGCTGTGTCATCAATACCTCGAAATAATCCGCCCGGGCCGATTTGAAAAGATCATTCGAAATGTCGATCGATTTCACCAGGGTTTCCACTTCCTTGTTTTTCAGGTCGACCAGCTTACCGAGGTTATCGATATTGGAGAGTTCATTGGAGACTTCCATGTATGCGTTCAAAATTGTTTTTTGGTAATTGTAAAGCGCCTCGAGCTGGTACGCTTTCGCTTTATTGAATTCCGCCTTGATGGCGTTGCGGTTGATCAGCGGCCCCACCAATCCGCCCACTACCGAGTACATGAACGATTCGGGAGTGGTGAGCAGGTAGGCCGTTTTAAACGCATCAAAACCCAATGAACCGGTGATGTTGAAAGAAGGATAGAACTCGGCCTGCGCCACTTTTACATCGCATTTGGTTGCAAACAATTCCAGTTCGGTTTGTTTTATATCAGGACGGTTAGCGAGCAACTGTGAGGGAACGCCTCCCTTTACCTGCTGCAAAGTTTGCGTCATGAACGTGGATTTATCGCGAATGACAGGCTGCGGGAAGCGCCCGAGTAAAAAATTGATCCTGTTCTCGGTTTCTTTTATTTGCTGCAGCACATCATACTCCCTGCTCTGTGAATTCAGCACTTCCGCCTCAAATTTTTTCACCGCCAGCTCACTCACCACCGAAGCCTCCTTCTGGATCCTCACTATCTCGAGTGCATTTTGCTGGAGCTTGATGGTCTCGCGGATCACATCGAGCTGGTTATCGAGCGACAGCAACTCGTAATAATCATTGCAGATCTCCGCCACCAGGTTGGTGATCACAAAATTCCGTCCTTCCATGCTGGCGAGGTAGCGCGTGTAAGATGCTTTTTTCGCGTTGCGCAGTTTTTTCCAGATGTCCACTTCCCAGGTTGCGTACAAACCGAAAGTGAAATCGTTGAGATGTTCGGGCACGATGTTCCCTGGTGTAATATAGGCCGAAGCATCGCCTGCGCCCTGGCTGGTGTAGTGCCCCACCTTTTCCTGCCCCACCTCCACATGCCCCTCCACTGTCGGGAACAGCATGCCGCTCCTCATGCGCAACTCGTTCCTCGCGACCTGGATATCCTGCAAGGCGATAAGCATGTCGAAATTATTTTTCAGCGCGGTGTCGATAAGGCTAACGAGATTCTTATCTGCAAAAAAGTCTCTCCACTTTATGTCGGCCGAATTGGTGGTGTCCTGTGAACCGGAATACGACTGGGGCATTTTGGGCGCATCGTTGTTCTTTACGGGATCAAAAAGCTTGCAGCCTGCAAATAATACCAGGGATGCGATCACAAAGACTGAAGGTCGGGCGAATGTTCTCATATCAGTCGTTTTCTTCTGTTAAGGGATTCTCTTCCTGCTTTTCCACCATTTCGTGGCGGTGTGAAATGCGGGCGAAAATGAAATACAGCCCGGGAATAACGATCACACCGAAAATGGTACCGAGCAGCATGCCCCCGCACGCGGCCGATCCTATGGTGCGGTTACCGATGGCACCCGGTCCGGTGGCCAGCATCAGCGGGATCAACCCCGCCACAAATGCGAAAGAGGTCATGAGAATAGGACGCAAACGTGCTGCCGCTCCCTCGATGGCCGCTGAAAAAACCGAAGCCCCCGCACGGTGCCTTTGCACGGCAAACTCCACGATGAGCACAGCATTTTTTCCAAGCAACCCGATGAGCATCACCATGGCCACCTGCGCGTAAATGTTATTTTCCAGGCCCAGCACTTTCAGGAAAAGAAAAGCTCCGAAGATACCGGTAGGCAAGGAAAGGATGACCGGGAAGGGGAGCAGGAAACTTTCATACTGTGCGGCCAGCAAAAGATAAACGAACGCAAGGCACACCAGGAAAATATAAATGGCCTGGTTCCCCTGCCGCACTTCATCAATGGATATCCCTGCCCAATCGATACCAAATCCCTTCGGTAATTTATTCTTCGCCACTTCTTTTACCACCTGCAGGGCAGTACCGCTGCTGAAGCCCGGTGCAGGTCCACCGCTGATCTCTGAAGAATTGAACAGGTTGTGACGCGTGATCTCCGAAAGGCCATACACTTTCTGCAAGGTCATAAAGGCCGAGAAGGGCACCATCTCTCCCCGGTCGTTCTTCACATAAAGTTTCAGCAGGTCCTCGGGTTTTTCGCGGTATTGCGGAAGGGCCTGCACCATCACTTTGTACTGCCTGTCGAATTTAATGAAGCTGAT
>DATDFI010000620.1:0-5109 GCA_036522695.1 Bacteroidia bacterium
ATAGCGCTTTGCGGGCTTATGGCGACATGGAGTGGGCTTTAAAAAATCTGCCGGGCACCGATGAGCTTATCGAATACGAAGCGCGCGTAAATATGTTTTCCTCCAAATACGCCTGTTCGCTGGTTTGCGCCTACGATATCAACCAATTCAGCGGAAGTGCCGTTGCCGATATTCTTGCAACTCATCCCTACGCCCTTATGCATGGAAAGGTCCACAAGAACCCTCATTTCATTGAGCCGTTCGAGTTATTACAAAAATTGATTCAAAGACCCAAAAGGCCTCTATCGAGCAGGGCTAGTAGCAATCAAACTGCCGGGTGAATACACAAGGCTGAACCGATCATTACGTTAATATTGAACCTAATCGTAATATCTTATGAAGGAACTTGAGCAATTTAAAAAAGGGCATACCGATTTGGAAGGACTGGAAAAAGATTTGCGAAAGGAACTTGTTAGCCTGCGCGACTTTATTGAAAATGCATCCATCCCGCTTCATTGGGTAAATGGAAGCGGGATCATCATTTGGGTGAACCGGGCCGAACTGGATCTGTTAGGATATAGCAAGAATGAAGTTTTAAACCAGCATATCAGCAAGCTGCATGCCGACAAAGATGTGATCGAGAATATTTTGAGAAAGCTGCTGAATAAAGAAACATTAATGAATTATCCTGCACGCCTGGTTTGCAAGAGCGGTGAGATCAAAGAGGTATTGATAAATTCCAACGTGTATTGGGAGAACGGGCAGTTCGTTCACACCCGGTGTTTCACCCGGGACATTACCTTGCTGCGCAAAATAGAAAAGGAAAAAGAAACACTCATCAAAGAGCTGGAAGGTAAAATAGTGCAGTTGGAGGATGAAAATAAGGTCTTGAAAAGTAAACTATACTCGTAGGCAGGCCGGTACTCCACTTGCCTCAAAGCGCCTGCCGTTGGCTTTTGTTACTGCTTAAGTACTTCATCAACTGGTTGCATTGTCCTGCGGCTAACCAACATCCGCATCAGCGGTGGATGTTCCTTTCGTTAAGCGCCTGCTGGTATTTGCGGGCATAAATGAGATGCTGCTCCAGCGTTTTGGAAAAATTGTGGCGACCTGAAAAATCTTCTTTCGCGCACATGTAAAGGAATCCATTCTTATCGTAATTGAGCACCGCATCCAGGGACGATATCTCCGGAACACAAATGGGGCCGGGAGGCAGTCCTTCGTATTTATAAGTGTTGTATGGAGAATCGATCTCGAGGTCTTTGTTTAAAATCCTCTTTACCGAAAAGTCTCCCAGCGCATATTTCACCGTAGGATCGCTTTGTAGCTTCATTCCCTTTTCGATCCGGTTCATGTAAAGACCCGCGATGCAGGCACGTTCATCAGGGTACACGCTTTGCTCTTCCTGCACAATGGAAGCGAGTATGGAAACCTGCGTTTGCGTAAGCCCGATCCTTTTCAGCTTCTCCTTGCGCTCCTGCGACCAAAAACTCTTGTACTCCTTCGCCATGCGCTTCAAAAAATCCTCCCCGCTGGTGTTCCAGTAAAATTCATACGTGTTCGGGATAAAAAGCGTGAGAATGTTATCGGTATTCATTCCGTATTTGGAAGAAAGGAATTCCCCGTCATTCAGCATTTTCAAAAACTCAACAGAGTCGGCCTCGAGCGTGCGGCCTACCCTGCCCGCCAACTGCGCCTTGGTGCGGATATTGGTGAACGCTAAAGTAACCGGCTCCTGGTTGCCCGCGCGCAGCATGTTCACCAGCTCTGCATTGCTCATGCTCGCCATAATGCGATAACGACCGGGTTTCACGTTCTCCTTGTACTTCTTTTCCTTCGCCACCCAATCGAATGACTTCTCATCTTTCAAAATATTCTGCTCCCGTAAAATCTCCAGCACATCATCATAAGTGGAACCGGTTTTAATGAACACCACCACCGATTTTTTCCCATTGAGAAAAACATTGGAGCCATAGATCCAGTTATAAAAGAAATACCCTGCGCCCCCGCCCAAAGCCAGCAGCACCGCCAAAATAACCAGGAATCTCTTTTTACCTTTTGACATATCTGATCCACGTATACCCGCGTCATCCGGGCCCTGTTTAAACCGCATTCAATTTCTGCAAGGCATCCTTCGCTTTCTTATTCTCCGGGTTACGCTTCAATACCTTCATTAATTCCTTTTTTGCGCCCACAATATCGTTCTTCAATAAATAAACCTGCGCTTTATTGATCAATGCCTGGTCGTAATCGGGATCCAGGGCCAGCGAACGATCGATCAGCTCCTCCCCTTTCTTCAGGTCGCCACCCAGCAAATAACAATAACCGAGATTACAATAAGCCGGTGCGAACTTAGGGTCCTCCTTAAGGATATCCTCGAAAACCTTTTTTGCCCCCGCATTATTTCCCATAGCCAGCATGGCACCCGCCATTTTATTTTTGAACTCGGGATCGAATGGAGCCAGCTTGTCCGACTGTGTATAAAATTTAAAGGCTTCAGCCGGCTTATCTCCATTCATGTAAGCCTCGCCAATGCGGTAACAAACCCAGGCATCGTAATTGTCCCAGGAGCGCTTACCCAGCCGGTTCAGCAAAAGTTCATCCTGTCCTATCATGTTCACCATTTCCAAAATGCGCACATAATTTTTCTTTATGAAATAATAATGCACCAACTCCTCAAAATTATTTTTCACGTCATTTGCCTTCGCATCAGGTAAAAAACGTTTGGCCGAATCCAGCAGGTAAGGTTGGTAATCGAATTTCTCATATTGATTGAGGTAGGCTTTCGCTTTCACATAATTCGAAGGATTCTTTTCGTTGATCGCGAACAGGCCGATGAACTTTTTCACTTTTTCGGCTTCCTTATTCGTCATTGGTTTGCGAATGAAATGGTCCGTTACGCGCACATGCGGGATATCGATGGCCCCGCTCTTCGGCATGTGACATGAAGTGCAATTCGCATGCATGGGGTCCTTCACCACGGTTTGCTCGGGACAGGTTTTATGTTGAGGAGCACGGTGACAATTCCTGCACGCATTGTTGAACACTTCCTTGTCCGTGACCTTCACGCTTACATGCGGGTTATGACAGGTCACGCAGGTCATCGCGCTTTTGTACGGGCGCAGTGAATCTTTTGTTTCCGAAGGTTTGAAGCTTTGAATAAAACACTGGCTCATCTTCAGCCTGTCGGCATGCGAAGCCATGATGAACTCATCCTCCGCTCCTTCGTACTTCGGTAAAAAAACCGTCCACACATCCGATAGTTTCATGCCCGGGCGGAAATCGTAAAAGGATCTCCCTTCTTTCAATATCGCGTTACCCTGCAAATGGCAGCGCTGGCACACATCGAACTGCAGATCGATGGGAAGCTTGCCCGGGTTCACAATAGTGTAATCGATATATTTTGAAGTATCGACCACATGCCCGGCTTGCTTTTCAGCCACGTGCAAACTACCGGGACCATGACAACGCTCGCAGTTGATCCCGTTCGGAACATTGAAAAATTTATTTTCCGAACCCGGAACAAAATCCGGCAGCGCATTGTGGCAGCTCATGCATTCGAGCCCTATCTTCCTCGAGAAACGCGTATTGAATCCATTCTCAAAACCGGGAGGCAGGTCCCACTCGCCTTTTTGTGTGTAAAAGGTCATGGGCATTTGGTGAAGGTAACCGTTGGTGTTAAAAATATGCGAGTTGGTATGCTGGCCCGAGCCGATGATGTAATCCACTTTTTCCACGCGCTTGTACACGGTATCTTTTCCCGCAAGGCGATATTCCATGATCTTCATGCTGTCGCCATCCCAGAACGGGTGATACCAGAAGTTGGAAAACTTATCATAGATCGCTGTATGCTCCCCGAATTTGGCAGCGCTCTTGCTTTTGGTGGCATGATCGAAGCTTTGCCCCATGCCGGTATGGATAAAAGTGTTGTACTTATCCTGGTGGCACAGCATGCATTTCTCAATGCCCACGTAGCGCACCGTGTCGTTATGATTGAGGTATTTGTCAATGGGAGCGCTCTCCTTCTCCATATTTTTTTGGGGTTCCGAACTGCAATAGGCCATAAGTACAGCAAGAGTCGCAAAAACTGCACTTACGATCACCGATCTTTTCCGGGGAAGAAACATGAACCGCAAAGGTCGGAAGAAAAAGCTTACTGCAAAGAGGGGAAGCGAACCGTTCGGCTCTTTTATTGAACGCTATTCCTGCTTTCCCCCGTTGGATGCGGGCTTTGTCATTCCGAGTGTACGAAAGGGTTTTGCGCGTAAGGAGGAACGGAGAACTGCGTGTGCGTGGCTGCCGCATCCTACGGGGTCAATCAGGGCTATTTTTCAACGGCAGCAGGTGAAAGAACCTGCCCTTATTTTTTGAGCAGCTGCATCAAATACTCATCCTCAAAATCCTTCCCGTTGCGGTTCCACTGCTTTTTGATGCCGGTTATCTCGAAACCGAATTTCATGAAGAGTTTTATGCTCGCCTCGTTGTCCTTACCCACGTTGCAATACACCTGGTTGAGATGAAGCAGGTCGAAACAATAGGGGATCAGGAGCTCGAGCGCCTCCGAAGCATAACCTTTTCTTTTTTCCAGTTCATCCGCGATCATGATGCCCATGCCCGCGCGCAGGTGGTGCGGATCGAAATCAAAAAGATCGATGGCGCCTATTGCAGGGCCGTCACCATTTTTCTGGATCACCAGGCGCAATTGCTTTGCAGTATAAATATCCTGCTGCGCGCTGATGATGTATTGTTCTAAAACATGAAGTGAATAAGGCGCAATGGTGCCGCTCACCTTCCACACCAGTGGATCGTTCTCCCACTTGTAAAGCAGGTCCGCATCCGAAGGCTCGAGCGCACGTAAAGAAATATTTTTTCCCGAAAGTTTCACGCGGTATGGAGGTTGGACTGGCGAATACCTTCGTAAATATCGTTCATGGTATAGGTACGGAGGGCGAAAGTATTATCCCGTAAATAATTTTCCATGTTCATGTAAAAACACTCTCCCACCGCGCGCTTCTGTTCCAGCTCCGGCAGCAGTTCAAAAATAAAATTCGCCTTCTTAACATCGGCATCGTAAACCGACCCGCAGAAATCGCGGATGGGATTAAGGCAGGTGGCAATGCCTACATCCAC
>DATDFI010000621.1:0-5885 GCA_036522695.1 Bacteroidia bacterium
GCCATCGATTCCTGCGGCCGGCCGCAGGAATCGATGGCCAGTGCCGCGTCAAAAGGAGTGATGGAAAATTCATTCACGTAATTCACACGCGTGCGCGTATCCAGGGCCTCGGTTTTCCAGGTGCTGCCGTTATCGGCACTGTAGGCGTAGTAAAGTCCCTGGTTATTCCCGTAAAGGATGTGCACCTGCGCATTAAAACTTTTCATCTGTATCCAGCGGTCGCCCTCCATGCATTTGGGGACCCTGGTCACATCAATGATCTCCCATTTGGGATCATTGAGTTGCGACTGGGCCTGCAGTACTGAAGCGAGGAATAAAAATATGAGCAGGTGTAAATTTCTCATTGCCTGATAAAGATACAGGAAAAGGGGAATTTCCATAATAGACGTGAGATGTGAGGATAGAGACGTGCCCGGGACATGCTTTCAGGAGAAACGCAGAGACGCGGTGTCGCCCTGAGCGAAGTCGAAAGGCTGCGTTTTTTTTGGCGTGTTGGTTTACTGATATCCGGGGAAAATGAGGTGGAAGTATTGAGATGCAGGATCGGAGGAGCTTCCCCGAATGGAAATGCAGGGATCCATGGTTGAGCCCCTTTATTTTAACCCGGTGAGATGAATTGAACAATTGGAAACATTGTAACATTCGTTATCGGTAACCAACCTGTTAATATTTGTTAAACCTCTCCCGATAAGGCAAATTTGCTCCCGAGTGACTGGTTTGCCCATATAAAAGGAATAGTTACATTTGCTATCCTAAAAAATCTAACCTTTTTTACTATGAAACTTCATTCAGTAAGCACGGCATTTTCATTGCTTTTTATCACGCTTTCGGGCGCTTCTTTTGCCCAGGATAACGGAAACAAGGTCTTAATGACGGTAGGTGGCGAAAAGGTTACCGTTTCCGAGTTCGAGAATGTATACCACAAGAATCCCAGCCCTAACCAGAGCGATCCCAAATCGGTGAATGAATACCTCGAGCTTTACACTAATTTCCGTTTGAAGGTTAAAGAGGCCCGTGACCTGGGATACGATACTTCTGCTGCCTTCAAAAATGAGCTGGCCGGCTACCGCAAGCAGCTTTCACAGCCTTACCTTACCGATACGATCATCAGCGATAAGCTTATAAAAGAAGCGTACGACCGCGTGCAGTGGGACATTCGCGCAAGTCACATCCTCATCCTGTGCGACCAGGACGCGCTTCCCAAGGATACGCTTGCCGCATACAATAAAGCATTGAGCATCCGCAACCGCATTTTGAAGGGGGAGAATTTTGAAAAACTCGCCAATGAATTATCGGAAGATAAATACGTGAAGCAGGTGAAGAACGGTGGAGACCTCGGTTATTTCACTGCATTGATGGGTTACGTTTATCCTTTCGAGAGCGCTGCGTATAATCTTAAGCCCGGGGAGCTGAGCATGCCGGTACGCACCCAGTTCGGGTATCACATCATTAAAGTTACCGATCGTGTGAAGCATGTGGACATGACCACGGCCCACATCATGGTGAAGTTCAACAAAAACATGACCAAAGCCGATTCGGAAAACCTGGAGAAGAAGATCAAGGATATTTACGAGGGTTTGAAAAAAGGACAAGTGTTCGATACTCTTGCCGCGAAATATTCCGATGACCCCGGTTCATCCAAGCAGGGCGGTAAGCTGCAGCCTTTCGGCCGCACTTCCAATTACCCGCAGGAGTTCAAGGATGCTGCATTCGGGTTGACCAAGGATGGTGACTTTTCAGCACCTTTTAAAACACGTTTCGGCTGGCACATCGTAAAACGCCTCAGCGTAAAAGAAGTAGGCCCTTACAGTGAAATGAAAGCCGACCTGAAGAACCGCATTGCGAAGGACCAGCGCTCCAACATGAGCCGTGTTTCATTGATCAACAAAATAAAGAATTGGTATAATTTCAAGGAAGATCTCAAGTCACGTGACGAACTCACTGCAAAGCTCGATACCAATGTCTTCAAGGGTAAATGGGCTCCCAAGAACCTCGACAAGATGAACAAAACGATCTTCACGCTTGCCGGAAAAAATTACACCCAGCAGGATTTCATCAAGTACATTCAAACGCACCAGGCTGCGCGCCCCAAGGTTCCTATGCAATCGGTGATCAATGGCATGTACAAGGCCTGGGTGGAAGAGTCGCTGGTGGCGTATGAGGAAAGCCAGCTCGATGTAAAATATCCCAAGTTCAAAGCATTGATGGATGAATACCGTGACGGGATCTTATTGTTCGAGCTCACGGATAAAAAAGTATGGTCCAAAGCGGTAAAGGATACCGTGGGCCTGAAAGAATATTATGAGAAGAACAAGGACCATTTCAAGTGGGAGGACCGTGCGGAGGCCAAAATGTACACTTGTGCCAATGAGAAGATCTCGGAGAAGGTGAAGGATATGATCAAGAAAGGCAAATCAGACAAGGAGATACTCGATAAGCTGAACAAGAACGGTGAGGTGAATGTGCAGGTGGAAAACCCGAAAGTGTATAACAAAGGCGATAACAAAACCATCGATGATAACTGGGTGCCGGGTCCCACTGCGGATAAAAAGGAAAATGGAAAGGTGAACTTTTATTATGTAACTAAGATCCTTGCACCCACACCTAAATCTTTGAGCGAAGCCAAAGGTTTGGTAACTGCCGAATACCAGAATTACCTCGAGAAGGAATGGATCGATTCACTCAAAAAGAAATACGAAGTGAAGGTCGACCAGGAGGTGCTGAAGACCGTGAGATAAATCAATAACCCGGTCCCGGCAGTACCGGGATCATCCGGGTATCAAGAAGAAATAATGGACCGCCTGCTGCATCATATATATATTAAGATCGGCAGGCGGTTCGTTTTTTTTGCGCTCCTTCTTATCATTCTTCCTTCCTGCTCTTCCAGGCCCGAAGCAGAACCAGGCAAAGACGCCATTGCCCGTGTACAGAACGTATTTCTCTACCGCTCGGATATCATAGACCTGGTGCCGGAAGGGACTTCAAAGGACGACAGCGCAGCCATTGTAAAAAAGTACATTGACGCCTGGATACATGAAACGCTGGTGCTTTTAAAAGCGGAGAAGAACCTGGCCGATTCGCAAAAGGATTTCAAAAAGCGAATGGAGGATTACCGCAGGTCACTCATCATCCACGCTTACGAAGAAGCATTGGTGAGCCAGAACCTTGATACGAATGTTTCGGATGCCGAGATCGAGCAGTATTACAAAGGCCATCCCTCCGATTTTGAATTGAAGGACAATATCATCAATGTGACCTATGTGAAGGTGAAGAAGAATGCGCCCAAGCTGGATAAATTGCGGCAGTGGTACCGCTCGGATAATGAGAAGGACGTTTCTTCCCTTCAAAGTTATTGCACGCAATTTGCGGAGAACTATTTCATCGATAATAAGACCTGGCTTTTGTTCGATGACCTGTTGAAAGAGATCCCCATTAAGATGTACGATAAAGAGCTATTTTTACAGAACAACCGTTTCGTGGAGGTGCAGGACTCACTCAACTATTATTTTGTGAATATCAAGGGCTTCAAAATAAAGAACAGCCTTTCCCCGTTATCGTTCGAAAAGGAGAATATCCGCAGTATCATACTCAACAGGCGTAAGCTCGACCTGGTGGCGAAAATGAAAGAGGATGTTTACAACGAGGCGGTGAAGAAAAACGAATTCGAGATCATCAAATGATAAAAAAAACAAAACTCATTCTTTTCGTGACGCTGTTCTTCGCTTTTGCGGGAAGGACGCAAAACCAGAACGTAGTGCTCGATCGCGTGATAGCGGTGGTGGGCAACAGCGTGATCCTTGAATCGGAACTGGAAACACAGTGTTTGCAGCTGAAGATGAATGGTGAAAAGATCACACGGCAGATCAAATGCAAGGTGCTCGAGCAAATGTTGTTCAGGAAATTATTGCTGGCACAGGCCATACACGACAGTATCACGGTTACGGAGGAGCAGGTGGACCAGGAACTGGAAAAGCGGTTTCGTTATTACATCTACCAGTTCGGCTCGGTTGAAAAGTTTGAAGCGTTTTACGGGAAAACGGTTGACCAGTACAAGGAAGATTTTCGTGATGATATCCGGGACATTTTGATCACGCAGAAGATGCAGCAAAAGATCACCGGTGATATTACCGTATCGCCTAATGATGTGAAGCTGTATTTCGAAGGATTGAACCCCGATAGCGTTCCGTTCATCAATGCAGAGATAGAGATAGGGGAGATCGTGCGCAAGCCGAAGGAGAATCCCGAGCTGAGAAAATATGCGAGAGATAAAATTGAGGACATACGCAAGCAGGCATTGAGCGGTGCGAATTTCGAATTACTCATTCGGACGTATAGTGAGGACAAAGGATCGAACGGTTTCCAGGGGGGGCCTTTGGAATACGATAACATTCCCCGGGGGCAGTTTGTGGCCGAGTTCGACCAGTATGCATTTTCCATGAAACCGGGCGAGATCACCCCCGTGTTTGAAACGGTATTCGGGTTCCACATCATGAAGCTGCTGGCGCGCAAAGGCGAGGTGGTGGACCTTCAGCATATTCTCATCAAGATCCCCACCGATCCGCAGGGAATGCAGAAAGCCAAGGATTTTCTCGATAGTCTTGCCGATGCCATTCGCCAGCGTAAAGATTCCATCACGTTTTCGCAGGCGGCCTCGCGTTTTTCGGACGAAGAGGACTCCAAGGTGAATGGAGGCAAGATCGTGAACCCGAATACAGGCGACACGCGTTTCCAGTTGAGCGAGATCGGCCAGGTGGACCCTAACATTGCGCTCACGATCGAGAAATTAAAACTCGGGGAAATGTCGGAACCGGTGCTGACCGAAACACAGGATGGTAAGGAAGCTTATCGCATACTTTATATCTACAGTCGTACCGAACCGCATAAGGAGAACATGAAACAGGATTACCTGCGCGTACAAAACGATGCCCTGAACGACAAAGAGAACAAGATCATTAAAAAATGGATCGCTAAAAAGCTGCTCAGTACTTACGTACGCATTGCGGATGATTATAAGGACTGTGCTTTCGACAATGATTGGATAAAGCCTGTTAAATAAAGTTAAGATCAAGGTTTGTTAATAGCAGAGACGCGATCCATCGCGTCTCGAATTTTAATGGGAGGTTATATTTGTTTATCTTGGTGATGGAATTAAAATTTGATTTATGCAGTATAAAAATGACGTAGAAGCCGTTGATGCTTTCGTAGAAAAATATAAAGCACTTACATCCGAGATCGGGAAGGTGATCATTGGGCAGAATGAAGTGGTGAAGGATGTGCTCATTTCCATTTTCAGCAGGGGGCATTGTTTGCTGGTGGGTGTTCCCGGTCTTGCAAAAACGCTATTGGTAAATACTGTTTCGGATGTGCTCGGGTTGAGTTACAACCGTATCCAGTTCACGCCCGACCTCATGCCTTCGGATATCATAGGCACCGAGATCCTCGATGAGAACCGCCAGTTCAAATTCATCCGGGGGCCTTTGTTCGCCAATATCATTCTCGCTGACGAGATCAACCGTACTCCCCCAAAAACGCAGTCGGCATTGCTGGAAGCCATGCAGGAGCGGGCCGTTACTGCGGCCGGCAAGCGTTATGAGCTGGGAAATCCTTTTTTCGTTCTTGCCACACAAAACCCGATAGAGCAGGAAGGAACTTATCCTTTGCCCGAAGCGCAGCTCGACCGTTTCATGTTCAATGTTTGGCTGGACTACCCGAAGTATGATGAGGAGATCATGGTGGTGAAGAATACCACTTCAGATAAAAATGCGAAAGCATCAAAAGTATTGAGTGCCGAGGAGATCATTTTTTTCCAGGAACTGGTGCGCAGGATCCCGGTTGCCGATAATGTTTTGGAATATGCCGTAAAGCTGGCCAGCAAAACGCGCCCT
>DATDFI010000622.1:0-7139 GCA_036522695.1 Bacteroidia bacterium
GATGGACAATCCTGAATTCAGTGCAGCGCTTCAGCAATCACAACTTTCCAAAACGCCTTTCAAGATCCCCGAAGTGAAACTGGATAACAATAAAATGTTCGTGATCCCGCTCGTGTACGTGATCGACAGTTCGGGCACGCACAAGCGCTATACCGATCCGCAAAAGGTGGTGGTGGATTACAGCAAACAATTGTCGGAGCTCGGTCCTCAAAAAAATGTGCAGTTCACGTTCCTGAGTACGTATGATCTTAAGCCGGGTGACGTGGACAAGTACAACGAATATTCCATGCTTTCCCAATGGGTATCGGTGAACGGTGAAAAGGACGTGCAGAATTACGTGGACTTTGAAGGGATGAAAAAGCTGGGAGAGAAGTACAAGTCGAAATACCTCTGTCTTTCTGGCGTATATTTTTATAAGAACAATGCCACATTTAAATTCAGGAGATGGCTGTTGTTCACTTTGCTTATTCCTCCCGGTGCCGGCATCATCCCGGGTACCACGCAATTATTCACGGCCAATTACAGTGCGTATTATTCAACCGTGGTATATGATATCGAGACCGGCAAGATCGTTTCCCGCACTTACGATGCCAATTTCAATAACGTGAAGCCTAAAACGAAGACAAAAAAATTCTGGCATACGCTGAAGCCCTGGTACGAGGAGAATGTGCTTCAGAAGGAACCCACTAAGATCAAGAACAATCGTTTCCGCTGATCAATAAAACTATTTCACATGAAGATATTCCTTGTTGGATATATGGGCAGCGGTAAATCCACTGCGGGAAAAAAACTTGCCGAAACCCTTGGCCTCGCTTTTTCCGACCTGGATGAATATATCGAAAAAGAAACGGGTCGCAGTATAGAGGATATTTTTGAAAAGGATGGAGAGGAGCGGTTTCGTGAAATGGAAAACAATGCGCTGAAACATTTCCTCGATGTGGATAATATTGTTGTTTCGGTGGGAGGGGGCACGCCTTGCTTTTATGATAACATGGAATTGATGAATAGAAATGGTGTTACCGTGTATTTAAAAATGAGTGCCGACTCCCTGGCCGAGCGATTGGTAAATGCCAAACATAAGCGGCCCCTTATTAAGGATATGAGCGAGTTCGACCTGAAGAATTTCATTACCACCAATCTCGAGAAAAGAGAGCCTTTTTACCTGCAGGCCCAATACAAAGTGAAAGGTAAGAACCTCGATGTGGATGAACTGGCGGAATTTATCAGGAAAGAAACGCGGTTTTAAAGTGCGAATTACTAATCAGCTGTGATCCGTGTGTCACCACGAACATAACGAGGGGCGTAATTAGTAACTACTCGAGGTACACCACATCCTTACCTTTTCCTCCCAGTTGTACAGTGATATGTTCCAGCATGGTGGTGCTGAGGGAGAGACCTACGTAGTCGGCTTTTACAGGGTAGCGTGTGTGGTTGCGGTCGACAAGCACAACGGTTTGCAGTTTTTTTACGGGAGCGTGCAAAAATAATTTCGCCCCATAGATGAGTGTTTTGCCGGAGTTGAGCACGTCATCCACGAGGATGACCACCTTACCATTGATCTCCTTCGAATTGATCTTCGCTTCCGTTTTGGTGTCGAGTGGATTTTTCTTGTCGAGAACGATCTTGACCAGGCTGGTCTTTGCGCCCGAAATATCTTTCACCAGTTTTTCCAAACGCTCTGCTAAAATATAACCGCTCTCGGCAATACCGGCCACAATGATCTCCTTCTCATCATAGTTATTCTCGCATATCTCGTAAGCGATGCGGTTGATCTTTTGCTGGATCTGCCGGGCATTGAGCACTTCGGTGCGTTTGGAAGCCATACCTGTTTTTTTCAAACCTACGGAAAATTTAGCACAAGGTGTGCTCTGAAAAAAGAAGATTCATAACACATAATGTATATTGAGCCCGATCGGCCGTAGGTTCTTTGGGTCGATTTGAAAAAATAATAAAGCCCCGAAAAACGTACGAAAATTCTATTGTTTGCGCTCTAAGCGAACCACATTCTCCACGTGAGCCGTATGCGGGAACATATCCACCGGCTGCACATGGGTGATCGCATAATTATCTTTGAGAAGTCCAAGGTCACGCGCCTGCGTGGCGGGATTACAACTCACATAAATAATTTTTTCGGGTGAGAGTTCATTGATCTTCTTTACCACATCCTCGTGCATGCCTGCGCGGGGTGGATCGGTGATCACCACATCGGGCTTACCGTTTTTCTGAACGAGTTCATCATTCAGCACGTCCTTTATATCCCCCGCAAAAAAAGAGGTGTTTTGGATCCCATTCAGGCGCGCGTTGATCTTTGCATCTTCAATTGCAGCATCAACGTATTCTATTCCCACCACTTTTAAGGCATTCTTCGCTATGAAATTGGCAATGGTGCCCGTGCCTGTATACAGATCGTAAACAATTTCATTCCCATTCAATCCCGCAAATTCCCTCGCCACCTTGTACAATTCATAAGCCTGCTGCGAGTTGGTCTGGTAAAATGATTTGGGGCTGATGCGGAATTTCAACCCTTCCATTTCTTCATAAATGCAATCTTCACCTGAGTACAGGTGTACCTCAAGGTCGGAAATGGTATCGTTGCGTTTCGGGTTGATGACGTACTGTAATGAAGTGATCTGCGGAATTTTTTTTGCCAGGTGCCCGAGCATTTTTTCGATCGTTTCCTTTTCGTGTGAATGGAAAACCAATATCACCATCGTTTGCCCGAGTGAGCTGGTGCGGATAATGAGTGTACGCAGCAACCCGGTTTGCTGGCGAAGGTCAAAAAAGGTCAGTTCATTTTCCAGTGCGTAACGCTTTATCTCATCGCGTATGGAATTGGAAGGTTCGGCCTGCAGGTGGCATTGATCGATATCGAGAACTTTGTCGAACAAGCCGGGAATATGGAATCCCAATGCATTCCTGTTGCCGAATTCTTTCCCCGAGCCGATCTGCTGTTCCGTGAGCCACATTTTATTCGAAAAGGTGAACTCGAGTTTGTTGCGGTAGTAATAAACATTTTTAGAGCCAATGATGGGGAGGATAGGAGGGATATCGAGTTTGCCGATGCGCACAAGCTGGTTGTGTACTTGCTTTTGTTTGAAAGCCAATTGCTCCTCGTATTTCATGTACTGCCACTTGCAGCCACCGCACACGCCAAAATGCCTGCACAAAGGATCCGTACGTTTATCCGAAAGCGTATGGAAGTTCACCGCTTTTCCCTCTGCGTATTTATTTTTCTTGCGCGTAAGCTGCACATCCGCCACATCGCCCGGCACGGCATTTTTCACAAATACAGCCATGCCGTTATGCCTGCCTATGGATTGTCCTTCGGTACCGGTATCTACCAGCTCGAGTTTTTCAATCAAGGGAAGCGGCTTTTTATTTTTCATTGGAGCACAAAAATAGGAAATGCATCGAACAGGGAAGGCGCTCTCGCTAAAATTGAGTAAATTTGTTCAGTATGAAATGTAATTTTTCCCTTTTCACCTTACTCTTATTATCAAGTATTGGTTTCTCGAACCCGGGTAAAAAAGGATTTGATATAACTGGCACCTGGGAAGGCATTGAATCTGTTGGAACCAAACCGGTTACAATGATCTTTAAAACGGATAGCTCTTTAATTTTTATCGAAAAGGGAGATACTGTAAAGCTTCACAACAGTTCGGTTTCTTATGCTCTCGATCCTTCTCCAAATCCTAAATGGCTTGATATTGTTTTTACTTTTAAAACCGGTCAAAAAGAGCATATGCAATGTTTGCTCAAAGTGAATTCCCCCAACAAGATTAAAATTTCGTATAGAGAAAACTCGCGTGAAAGACCAACAGATTTCAATGAAAAAGATCCAGTAATGGCGCTATCGCGAAAAAAATAATTTAAAATGGAAAAGATCATGACTAACCGGCAGGCATCGGAAAGAGCTATGAAGCTGGAGGACCAGTACGGTGCACATAACTACCATCCCATTCCCGTTGTACTCGAGCGTGGCGAAGGCGTTTTTTTATGGGATGTGGAGGGAAAGCAATATTTCGATTTCCTCTCCGCTTACTCGGCCGTTAACCAGGGACACTGTCATCCTAAGATCGTTCATGCACTCACCGAGCAGGCGCAGAAACTCGCACTTACTTCGCGCGCGTTTTACAACGATTGCCTCGGAGAATTTGAAAAATTTGTGACCTCATTTTTTGGGTACAACAAGTTGTTGCCCATGAACACCGGTGCAGAGGGCGTGGAGACCGCGCTTAAGCTCGCGCGCAGGTGGGGTTATGAGAAAAAAGGGATACCGGCCAACGAAGCGAAGATCATTGTGTGCAATGGTAATTTTCATGGTCGCACCATCACTGCAGTTTCTCTTTCATCCGACCCCGATTCTTACGGCAATTTCGGGCCGCACACACCAGGCTTCATCAAAATAGATTACAACAATGTGAACGCGTTGGAAGATGTGCTGAAAAAGGAAAAAAATGTGGCCGGCTTTTTACTCGAACCCGTCCAGGGCGAAGCAGGCGTTGTTGTTCCGGGCGCGGGCTATTTGAAAAATTGTTTCGACCTCTGTAAAAAGCATAACGTACTTTTTATTGCGGATGAAATTCAATCCGGTCTTGGGCGCACGGGAAAACGTATTTGCTGCGATCATGAAAATGTTCGCCCTGATATTTTGATATTAGGGAAAGCATTATCCGGGGGTTTGTATCCCATCTCAGCCGTTCTTGCCGATGATGAAGTGATGCTTACGATCAAACCCGGGCAGCATGGTTCCACTTACGGAGGCAATCCTATCGCGGCCAAAGTGGGCATTGCGGCCCTTACCGTGTTGCAGGAAGAAAATATGTTCGAGAATTCTGAAAGGCTTGGGAAAATATTATTGAATGAATTGCAAAAGATAAAGGAAGAAAGGGCCGACCTTGTTACCGAAGTTCGCGGAAAGGGATTGTTTGCAGCAATGGTGATCAAAGAACGTGAAGGCAAAGGGGCCTGGCAGGTTTGCATGAAGCTGATGGAGCGTGGGCTTTTAGCCAAACCCACTCACGGTGATATCATTCGTTTTGCGCCTCCGCTTATTATTACGGAGGACCAGTTAATGGTTTGTCTTTCCATTGTGCGCAGGGTGATAAAGGATTTTTGATTTATCCTTTCTTTTTCGGGAAGATTTTTTCGAGCCATTCATTTTGGGATGGCTCTTTCTTTTTGCGGTATTTCAGTAGAATATAAATGATCAAAGCGAAGATCACCATCGTAAAAGTCTCGATGGGCCGCGGGAGATCCGGAAATTCATGATTGTTTGGAGTGGTTCCCCAGTATTCCGGAATAAAGATCATTCGTGGTGTCATGCAGCCCGAATTTAAATATCCTCCCGAATTTTTCCTTTTCCAAATTCGTATATTCGTACACATTCGTAATTCGCAGGTGTATGAATATTGACCAGGCCCGCAAGCGTGTTGAACAGTTATCGAAGGAGATCGATGAGCACAACTACCGTTATTATGTGCAGGATAATCCTTCGGTTTCGGATTTTGAATTCGATAAACTGCTCGAAGAACTCATAAAGCTCGAGAAGGAATTTCCCGAATTACTTTCACCTCATTCACCTTCGCAGCGTGTTGGAGGCACAATTACCAAAACGTTTAAAACGGTTAAGCATAAATATCCCATGCTTTCGCTGGGAAATACATACAGCGAGGAAGAGCTCCGTGATTTTGATGATCGTATTCGTAAAGGTTTGCATGAGCAATTTGAATATGTATGTGAGCTGAAATATGACGGGGTATCGATCAGTCTTACGTACGTGAACGGTGAACTGGTGCAGGCGGTTACCCGCGGTGACGGTGAAAAGGGGGATGATGTTACGACCAACGTAAAAACGATCCGCAGCATACCCTTGAAATTGCGCGGTAATGACTTTCCAAAGGAATTCGAGATCCGTGGCGAAATATTGATGCCTAAAAAAGTTTTCCTGAAGATCAACAAGGAGATAGAATCGCAAATGAAGGAGGATGGTTTTTCCGAAGAAGAGATCATTGAAAAATTATTGAAGAATCCCCGTAACGCTGCATCCGGCACATTAAAGATGCAGGATTCGAAAGTGGTGGCTTCACGCCAGCTCGATTGTTATTTATATTTTCTCCTGGGCGAAGATCTCCCGTTTCAATCCCACTATGAAAATCTCAGCGAAGCGAAGAAGTGGGGATTCAAGATATCGCCTCACATGGAAAAGCATGGCTCGCTCGAAGAAGTGATCGCTTACCTTGATCGCTGGGATAAAGAGCGCCACAAAATTGAAGTGGATACGGATGGAGTGGTGATCAAGGTGAACTCGTATGAGCAGCAACGTTCATTGGGCTTCACGGCAAAATCCCCGCGCTGGGCCATCGCTTATAAATTTAAGGCGGCACAGGCGGCCACACCCCTCGAAAGTATTTCGTACCAGGTTGGTCGCACCGGGGCCATTACTCCCGTTGCAAATTTGAAACCTGTATTCCTGGCGGGCACTACCGTAAAGCGTGCCTCACTGCACAATGCCGATATCATTGAAAAGCTCGACCTGCACGAACACGATACGGTCCTGGTTGAAAAAGGAGGGGAGATCATTCCTAAGATCGTTGGTATAGATCTATCCAAACGCAAACCGGGTGCGCACAAAGTAAAGTACGCTACGTACTGCCCGGAATGCAGCACGGCACTCATTCGTAAAGAGGGAGAAGCTCAGCATTATTGTCCCAACTACACTGGCTGTCCTCCCCAGATCATCGGCAACATGGTGCACTTTGTAGGAAGAAGGGCCATGGATATTGATTCGCTTGGTGGGGAAACCATCGTTCAGTTGTATGAAGCCGGTTTGATCAAAGACATTTCCGATATCTACCATCTTAAAAAAGAAGAGTTAGGGAGGCTGGAAAGGATGGGAGAGAAAAGTGTGCAGAACCTTTTGGAAGGGATCGAAGCATCAAAAAATATTCCGTTCGAACGGGTGTTGTATGCAATAGGTATTCGTCATGTGGGCGAGACCACGGCCAAAAAACTGGCCTATGCTTTCAAGAACGTTGATGCTTTAATGAAAGCGGATGAGCAGGCTTTGTACGAAGTGGGCGACATTGGCGAAGTGATTGCGAAATCCATATTGGAATATTTTGGAAGCCGGAAGAATC
>DATDFI010000623.1:0-4016 GCA_036522695.1 Bacteroidia bacterium
GGTGCCCATTATTCATATGAATGTGCGGTATTTCGAAGTGCTGCAGCCCGGGAAGCCGGATGCAAAAAAAATATGCTGGTTCGGAGGAGGTATTGACCTCACCCCGCATTACATTATTAAGGAAGACGCTTCATGGTTTCACCGCCAGCTAAAAAAGGTGTGTGACCTTCATCATAGCGCTTATTATCCTGATTTCAAGAAGTGGGCCGATGATTATTTTTTTATCCGGCATCGCAATGAAACGCGTGGGATAGGCGGGATATTTTTCGACAAGTTAGCAGAGGTGCCGGGGATACCTTTACAGCAGCGTTTTGACTTTGTGCAGGCCGTGGGAAATTCTTTCACCCCTGTATATTCGCATCTCGTTTTGAAGAACAAGGATATTCACTATACCGAAAATGAGAAGCGCTGGCAGTTTGTGCGCAGGGGGCGTTATGTAGAATTCAATCTCGTTTATGATCGCGGTACTCGTTTTGGCCTCGAAACTAATGGCAGGACCGAGTCCATTCTTTTAAGCATGCCTCCCCGCGCTGAGTGGTTATATGATTATACACCTATCTCCGGCAGCCTGGAGGAAAACACGCTTTTTTTGCTCAAAAAGGGCATAAATTGGGCAGAATAAGGCTTATTTGCCCTGTCCTCTTTTTGTTTTTCACCTTATTATTAGCATAATAGATGCAACTATTTCCCTGGAAAGGGTGTCTGTAACTATGGAAAACGTTCTTTAAACGCACTTTTAACATAGACGAGTTAAAAGAAATATCCGACAAAATTTGACTTTTTGAAAGTCATCGTCTACTTTAGCTTAAGTAAGTTAGCTTTTGCCCATGAGTTTAACTTAAAATCCTCAAAAATGAATGCAAAGAAATTACTGTTAACCACTGCCGCCCTGGTTTTCTTTTGCTGTTTCTCATTTTCACTGAAAGCACAGGAGAATTCAGCTCCTGTAGAAAAGAAGAAACAATACGTTTATGAGTTCAATGTAACCGGACTCAATTCCGAGCAGGATGCCTCTAAAATGGATTCCACGCTGAGTGGACACGGAGGTATCGTAAGCTGGGAGACGGATTATCACCACAAAAAAGTAAAGGTCACTACTTCCATTTACATTCAATACAAGGACCTGATGACCGTTTGCCGCCATAATAAGCTCGAAGCTTCGGAGCAGCACACCCTCACTGAAGTAGAGCAACAACAATAATCAAGAAACATTTTCCTAACATAAACTTAAAGCGATGAAAAAACTTCTGCCCCTCTTTTCAGCTTTAGTGATGATGTTCCCGGGAATAAGCCTTTTCGCCCAGGGAGGTGATGATTGTGCCACAGCGCAAGCCAATCCCATCACACTTCCTTTCACCGGCTCCGGCTCTACCTGTAATGGAACGGATAACTATCCTGCAACAATGACCACCACCTGCATCCCGAATTATTATTTCGGGCTGAATGATTGGGTGTATTATTTCTGTGCGAACTCTTCGGGTATGCTCCAGATCACGCTCGATCTCGGATCTAATTATCCTTACTCCTCCATTTCACTCTGGTCCGGTTGCCCTCCCAATGGTAACTGTGTTTCCGCAACAACAAGTATTGTTTATAACAGCCAAACCCTTACCTATCAGTCCACGCTTTCGGTCCAGGTACAACAAAACCAGTGTTTCTTTATCGTGATCGATGGATGGAACATCGTCCCCTGCTTTCCCTATACGATCAATGCTAGTATCGTTCCTCCTCCCCCGATCAACCCCACCTGTATAAATGTTGATTTTGAATCCGGCAGTTTCAATGGCTGGTACGGAACGGACGGAACCATCACCTGCGGTGCAACAAATGCGCCCTATCCTCAATATAATTATTCCACTTCGGGTCTGCCTTCGCCCCAGCACACTATCATGAGCGGTCCAGGTCTCGATGCTTGCGGTGGTTTCCCTGTTGTTTGTCCCGGTGGTAATTATTCAGCAATGATCGGTGACGGACAAAACGTAGGATCATTAGGCGGTACCCTTGAACAATCATTCATGGTAAGCGCCAACAATTCGGCCTTTACCTATAAGTATGCGGCAGTGGTACAGGATGCCCAGCACCTTTCCAATGAGCAGCCCTGGTTCCAGGTGGATATGTATGACCAGAACGGAAATATTATCCAGTGCGCACACTACGTTGTGGTGGGCGGCCCCAACATTCCCGGATTTTTCCCGGCTAATTGTTCCTTTGGCGTTTATTACCGTCCATGGACCACCGTTAACGTTGACCTGAGCGCTTACATTGGCCAATCGGTAAGATTATTATTTACGTGCGGGGATTGCTGCTATGGCGGTCACTTCGGGTATGTTTATGTAGATTGTTCCTGTGTACCCATGACAATATCGGGTAACGACAGTATTTGTTTAGGTAATTCCACTACACTTTCAGCGCCCCAGGGATCGAGCAATTACTCATGGAGCACAGGTGCAACCACCCAATCCATTACAGTATCACCCACGCAGCAGCCTTACCAGATCTATACCTGCACGCTTACTTCCATCACCAACCCTAACTGTTTGACCGTGTTGAAGGATACCGTTTGGGTATTCCCTTCACCCAATGCTCAATTCACTGCCATCCCGAACGGTAACTGCGGTGGAGGTTCCGTCAATGTGAATAACAACACCCAAAACCAACAGGGATACCAATATTCCTGGACCTGGGGAGATAATACGAGTTCGACCCAGCAAAATCCACCAAATCATAATTATTCTTCTTCGGGAACATACACCATAACCTTGTATGTGACCTCGGGAGGGTGCGTTGATACGGTCTCGCACGTCATAACTCTGAATGGTTCGGGTGTCACGGCCCAGTTCAGTAACACAACGGTGTGTTTGAATAACGCCACTCAATTCACAGATCAAACAACAGGCGGGCCCGCATCATGGAGCTGGAATTTCGGTGATCCCAATTCCGGGCCTAGTAACACGTCCAATTTGCAGAACCCATCGCACACATTCACTGCAGCCGGAAATTATACGGTTACACTTATCGCTGCGCCAACCAACGCGCAATGTGGTGATACGATACAATTGATGGTAACGGTTGATCCATTGCCCACCCCGGCCTTCATCGCCACAACGGTTTGCGTGGGATCATCCACTCAATTCACCGATCAATCTACCATTCAAACCGGTAATATCACTGCGTGGGCGTGGAATTTCGGAGATCCCAACTCCGGACCAAATAACCTATCAACGCAGCAAAACCCCACTCACACGTTTTCTGCGGCAGGAACTTATACGGTAACGCTTACCACAACTTCAGCAAGCGGTTGTATGAATTCCACTACTGCGGTAATTACGGTTTATCCTTTGCCTACCGCTGCATTTGTTGCCACCACGGTTTGCCAGGGCGCACCCACAACATTTACCGATCAATCCACAAGTGCGGTTCAATGGGCCTGGGATTTTGGTGATAACACCACCAGCAGCATTCAAAATCCAACGCACACCTATACCAGTGCAGGAACATATACGGCTTCTCTAGTGGTGACCGGGCAGGGTGGATGTACGGCAACAGTGCAGGTTACGGTTACAGTAAATCCCGGACCTACCAGCGCATTTGTGGCGACAACGGTTTGCGTTGGTAATCCCACTACATTCACCGACCAGTCGAGCATTCAAAGCGGAAATATTACAAACTGGTCATGGAATTTTGGTGACAACACCACTTCGCTGCAGCAGAACCCTGCTCACGTTTACGCATCGGCAGGAACTTATACCGTTACGCTCACCACTACTTCAAATAACGGATGCACGAATACGGTTACATTGCAGGTGGTGGTAAATCCTTTGCCTGTGGCGGCATTCACCAATACTTCTGTGTGCGTGAACGCTTCAACACAGTTCACCGATCAGTCCACCAATGCTGCGCAATGGGCATGGGATTTCGGTGATAATTCAACATCATTGCAACAGAATCCTTCGCATGCCTATTCGGCAGCCGGAACATATACTGTGACCCTGATCGTGCAAAGCGCTGCAGGTTGT
>DATDFI010000624.1:0-2692 GCA_036522695.1 Bacteroidia bacterium
GCCCGGCCGCTACCACTTTTGCTGATCGTACAAGTAGATCCATATGTTCTTCTTAAGCGTTTATCTTTTTAGGTGTCGTATCCCAAAAGCGAAGTAATGCGATCTCCGCTGCAAGGAACAAAAGAGCAAGTATCACGCACCACTTCCACAATTTTTTTCCCTGGTCCAGTTCGGCAAGGGATTCTGCGAGCGACTTGCTTCCCGGCTGCATCAAAGTGAAATTAGGGAAACCCGAAACTCCCTGTCCCAGTTCCTTATCATCCAAACAGGTGAGGTCGGACTCTTTGCGATCGTAATTGAACGAAAGCCCGGTGAGCAGGCTGTCGCCCAGCAACAGTTTATAGTTTCCTGCGGTGTTCACCTGGTTGTGAATAAAAACATCCACTCCATTATCCGTCACCCGGTGCTCGGGTATGATGTCGAAACCATTCATTGCACCGCTGGCGGCACCCGCTTTCACATGAAAAACATTGTCGCCAGTAATGCTGGTATTATTCACCGTGACCACTTCATCTTTTCCTATGGTGTAAAACAAAGGCTTCACCTGCTGGCTGTAAATGGCGATGTTATGAAGTGTGGGAACGAAAAGTGCGTGGCGCGTGATATTACTTTCATCAGGGGAAAGGGAAACCGAAGAGAGATATATCTTTCCTTTTTTATGATCGTATTGAGAGAGGAATGCATCCCCGTTCTGCATGCGCATGAGGTATTGTTCACCTGAGCGGGACGACCTGTTTATGCGGTAATGCGCCAGCACAACGGGCAGGTCGATATTCTCGTTCTTTTTTTCGAAAACCCCCGTGTAGATGTAATGTTCGAAGTTGATGCGTTCCACTTTGGTGTTGGCGGTATCGTAAAAGGTGAACGGATCGGCATTTACCGTTGAAAGAAAATTGTTCCAGGAGTTCATGTCGATGTCGTGCGCAGGAGGAAAGAGCAGCACGCTCCCGCCTTTCGCAGTAAAGCGCTCGAGTTCCTGGGCAAGGCCGGAGGAGATGTTATGCACGCTGTTGAGGACAATAAGGCTGAACGTGGAGAAGGCGGAATAGTCGATATGGCCCTCATCCGCCTGGGTGAATTTGAAAAGTGAATCACTGAAAAGTTTTTTAAGATCATGGCTGCCGTTGCCGAGTGTGTCATTGCCTTTTGAAGTGTTGATGCAAAGCACCGGGATACTCCGGGCCACCTCGAACGAGAAATAGAATTTATCATCGAAAGTCACGGGATAGTCGTTGATCTCGATGCGGCATTGCTGTATCCCTGTTTCTTTGGATGCAAAGGAAAGCACGATGTTCTTTTTGTCCATCTGTGCAATACCGAAGCTCGCTGGCGTTTTTTGCTGGCCGTTGATGAAAAGGCGAATGGAATTATTCTCCACCGTTTTATCGGACACATTGCGCAAGCGTACGTTCACATTTTCCGTTTGCCCCAGTTGCCGCACAGGTGAATCGAACCAGCAGGAATCGATGAACATGTTGTTCTTTTCCTGGGCCACCACGGGGACCAGCACTGTTTCAATTAAAGAGTCGTTCTTTACTTTTTCCAGGTCGCTGATGCTTTTCTGAAAATCGGAGATGATGAAGGCTTTTTTCTTTACGGCATTGCTCTTGCCAAGGAGGTCGAACATGCGTGAAGTGATCTCCGAAATGCTTTTCACGCTAGGGCTGATCTTCACTTCATCGAGCAGTTGCCCGAATTCTTCTTTACTTACCAACCGCTGGTGACGACCTTCAAAATCGTTGGTGAGCAGCTGGAACTTATCAGTTGCCGAGTAACCGGCCACGATCTCACGCGCACGGTTCTTCGCTTCGTCAAGCAGGGAGCCGCTCCTGGTCACCGCATCCATGCTGAAAGAATTATCGATGAAAATGCTGATCGCCTTTTGCCCGATCACCGCTTTGGAATGTGCGGCCGGGATGTAGGGCTGCGCAAAGGCAAACACGAGGAAACTTACAGCCAGGACCCGGCAGCAAAGCACCAGCAAATGTTTGAGCCTGGACTTGCTTTGGGTCTCCTGTTTTACTTCTTTGAGGAATTTTACGCTGGAAAAATAAACCTTTTTGTACCTGCGGAAATTGAAAAGGTGAATGATGACAGGAATGGCAATCGCAAAAAGAGCAAAGAGGAAGGCGGGATTGACAAATTTCATCAAAGGCCAAAGATACAAAATTTAGTCATTGGCGATGAGCGCGTCATAAGTAGTCATTATTGCTAAATACGTTATCGGGTCGTACTATTTAATGACAACCCTAACGGGAGAAGCGCTAATGACCATCGGCCGGTTACATTTTACTACTTTTATCATGATGAATTTCTTTAAAGACCTTCGTACCGGCATTGTTTCTTACTATCGCGGCATAGAGTTCCTGTTCGTGAACCAGCTCTGGTATTTTTTCTTTTTCCCGGCTTTGATCGCGGTTGGGGTTTATTTTGCGGGTGATCTTATTCGTGGCGACCTTCGCACCGTGGATTTTCGGGGAGTGGGCGAGGAGGATTATTACCAGTACCTGGTGGTCGGGCTCAAGGCCATTTTTGTTTTCATCGCTTTTAAATTGAACAAGGTTTTGGCGCTCATTGTTCTTTCTCCTGCGCTTACGCTGCTCTCGGCAAGAACGGAAATGATCCTTGCGGGTAACCGGTACCCTTTCAGCTTTAAGCAATTCTGGAAAGATATCAATCGCGGGATAGGGAT
>DATDFI010000625.1:0-7729 GCA_036522695.1 Bacteroidia bacterium
ACAATACACGCAGCCCAGCGCTCGATATATTCATGCGCGATGTGCAGGCGGTGGCCACCAACCTGAGCAACGTGAACGACAGTAATAATGTATTGCCTGCGCGCCTCGTTGCAAGCGGGCATGTATATGATGGGGATTTTAAAATGAATGTCTCATTCGATGCGCTCAATAAAGTTCCAACCTTCGATATGAATGCCGAGCTTACCACGATGGACCTCACACAGGTAAATTCCATGTTGAGGGCCTATGGGAATTTCGAGGTGGAGCATGGACGTTTCGGTTTGTATACGGAGTTCGCGGCCAAGCAGGGGCAGTTCGGTGGATACGTGAAACCCGTGATCAAGGACATGAAGGTGCGGCAACTTGAAGGTGATGCAAAACAGGTATTATGGGAAATGCTGATCGGCAGTGCAGCCAAGTTGCTCGAGAACAAAAGTGAAGACCAGGTCGCCACTAAAGTCGAGATCAGCGGGCGCTTTGATGATCCGAGCATCAACCTGTGGGCCGCCATCGGTTACGTATTGAGGAATGCCTTTGTTCACGCCTTAAAACCAAGTATAGATAATTCCATCAACATTAAGCATCTCGAGGAGAACCGTGACAAGACCGTGCTGGAAAAGATCTTCGGATCAAAAAAGAAAATGAAAGATAAGAACAAGAAGTGAACATATTTTTAACATGGCACCACAAAAAGGGAATGTTTTTCCCCAAAGGATAAGTTCCAGGTGGCCGACTAAAAAAATAAAATGTTGAATGCGAACGACTTGAATGCGGGTGGGGCCATTTTACACGGTGGTACGATTTTTACACAACTCCTGTGCAGAAAAAGGATGTCCTATGGAAAACCTGCTCTCGCTAACTGCATTTATTCTTTTTATTTCATGGCTGATCGGCCTGGTGACCTTCGGAGCCGGGCCCATCATCCATATCCTTTTGGTGTTTGCACTCATCGCGGTAGTACTCCGTTCGTTGCGAAGCGATAAAGCCTGAACACTTTCACCCTTAAAACGAAAAACATGAACAACCTTCTTTACCTCATCGCGGTCATATTGATCATCGCCTGGGCGGTCGGTTTCTTCGCTTATAGTGCCGGGAACCTCATTCATATTCTGCTGGTGATCGCAGTGATCGCCATCCTGCTAAGGATCATTCGAGGTAATACGCCAGTTTAAGTTCCACAAACTGGGTAAAGGATTCCCCGGTGCGAAAATGTTCCTCCGGCATCTGTGGTGCACGGGCTTGCTCTTCAAAAGATTATTTCCTTCCCAGCTTTGGCATGGAATTGTCCTTCATTCCCATTAAGGAAATTTCACCCCGCATGTCATGGAAGATCAAAATACATTGGCACTGGAGGACGCGGCAGCGGAAGATGAAGGAAATGGAATAGAAGAAAAAAATTCCGTTCCCTACAAGATCTTGCTGGAGGCTGCCGGGGTCGGATCTTTTACCGCGCGTTTTTTCTCACGCCTTTTCAGTACCACAACCGAAACGAAAGAATTTCTCCGTCAATGTTACCTCACGGGGAACCGTTCGCTCCCGCTCGTTATGATCACCGGCTTTATCATGGGGTTGGTGCTTACCGTTCAGTCCAGGCCGACACTCGCTGAGTTTGGGGCCGAATCGTGGCTGCCCGGGATGGTTGCCATTTCCATTGTTCGGGAGATAGGCCCCGTGATCACTGCGCTCATTTGTGCAGGCAAGATCGGTTCGGGCATTGGCGCTGAGCTCGGCTCGATGCGGGTGACCGAACAGATCGATGCAATGGAGGTCTCGGGAACCGATCCATTCAATTTCCTGGTGCGGACTCGTGTGCTCGCGGTCACCTTCATGGTCCCGCTGCTTGTGCTATTTTCCGATGCCGTTGCGCTGGGAGGCGCTTACTTAGGGGTGAATATCTATGGCCATGTGGATACGCATCTTTTCCGTACAGAGATCTTTCGCGCGCTCCATTTTTCCGACCTGCTTCCCGCATTCATCAAAACATTTTTTTTCGGGATGGCGATCGGCCTGATCGGGTGTTATAAAGGATATCATGCGGGGAACGGTACCGAGAGCGTGGGTCGTGCGGCCAATTCGGCAGTGGTATTTGCTTCGCTTACCGTATTTGTGATCGACATGCTTGCGGTGCAGTTAACCAATGTTTTCACATTGTAAATGAAAAAAGATGGAACGGGAGGTCGCAGCGCAATTGGTTAATGTGAGCAAATCGTTCGGAAAACAGCGAATACTCGAAAATGTAGAACTGAAACTGCACCGGGGTGAGAACCTCGTGGTGCTCGGGAGATCGGGAATGGGCAAATCGGTACTGATCAAATGCATCGTTCGCCTGGTGGAACCTGATTCGGGAAGGGTGGAAGTGTTCGGGGAAAACATCCTGGAGCAGGATGATGTGCGATTGAACGTGACACGAAGAAAGATCGGGTTCCTTTTCCAGGGCGGAGCATTGTATGATTCGATGACTGTGCGCGAGAATCTCGAATTCCCTTTGAGAAGACAAAGGCCACACCGCTCAAAAGAAGAAATGGGATCCATCGTGACAGAAGCCTTGCAGGGCGTTGGACTGGAACACACCCTTAATAAAATGCCCTCGCAGCTTTCCGGTGGGATGCGCAAGCGCATCAGCCTGGCAAGAACACTGGTGCTAAAGCCGGACATTATGTTGTATGATGAACCCACTACAGGCCTTGATCCCGGAACATCGAAAGAGATCAGCGAACTCATTTTGAAGGTGCAGGAAAAATATAACACAGCATCCATCATCATCACTCATGATCCCTCCTGCGCGCGCATCACGGCCAACCGCGTGGCATGGCTCCAGCAAGGACGGTTGTCGCACTATGGCTCCATTGATAATGCGCAAAGCAACGCACCGGATTTTTTAGTGAATTTTTTCAAATGAATTAAAGATGGGAAAGACAGGAACGAAAAAACGGAACCAGGTACGATTGGGTTTGTTCATCCTTACAGGACTCTTGCTCTTCATGGCGGGATTGTATTATATAGGACAGAAGCAACGCTTATTCAGTGATGTATTCCGCGTGAAAGGAATATTCAGCAACGTAAGCGGGCTGCAGGTAGGGAACAATGTAAGGTTCTCCGGGATCACCGTTGGAACGGTGGAGAATATCGAGATCATTTCTGACACTTCGGTGCGCGTGGACATGGTGATAGACCGGGAAACAAAAAAATTCATCAAGCGTGATGCAAAAGCGATGATAGGTTCGGAAGGCCTGATGGGAAACCGCGTGATCAATATTGTACCGGGGACCATCGGCCTCGGGGAGATAAACGATAACGACTTCATCCTGACCGTTCAGCCGCTAAACATCGATCTTATTCTCGATCGCCTGCGTTCCACCAATGAAAATGCGAATCGCGTAACGGAAAATCTTGCAACGCTCACCCAGGCACTGATCAGCGGGAAAGGAAGCATAGGCCGCCTGCTCTGCGATTCAACCTTTGCAACCGAACTCGAACTCACTCTTAAAAACATCAAACAAGGCTCGATGCAATTCAACACCAACATGATGGAGCTGCATTCTACCACCGATTATGCGAATAAGGTCTCGGGCAACCTGGCCGATATCACCAATTGCATCCGGTGCGGCAAAGGAACAATAGGTAAATTATTAATGGATACGCTTTTCGCAGGCAACCTCGACCTGACCCTTGCCACGATCAGGGATGGTGCGAAAGGCTTTGAAGAGAACATGGAAAATGCCAGGCACAGCTTTCTTCTCAAAGGTCCGTTGAAGAACCGGCCGGACCCCAAGACCAACGATCACAAAAAATAGATCACATGAAAACCCTCCGGCTTCCTTTGCTATTCTTCCTTATGCTTGGCTGCCATCCAGAAAAACAAAAAGAGAACAGGCAGATCGCAGAAGAAAAAAATCAAAAGGCATTTACTTCTTCCGGCAGCGAACAGGAAGCGCAATACTGCGTGGATGCGGCTATGGCCAACATGTACGAACTGGCTTTGCTGGATATTGCGCTCGAACGATCCAATATTCCAAAAGTGGTGCAGGCTGCAAAGATCCTCCAACGCGATCACGAACTCATGCAGAACGATCTCAGCACACTCGCACAGGCACGACACATCACCCTTCCCACCACGCTTGAAGAAGTAAAGCGAAAAGAGGTGAACGACCTCAAGCGGGAGGCCGATGAGCAGTTTGAAAAAGATTTTTTAGCCCGTTTGCATACGGCACATGAAGAAACCGACAGGCAGCTATCTCTCTTCCTCACCAAGGTCAAAGACCCCGGCCTGCAAAGCTGGGCCGAACGCAACATGGACCTGGGGCGTTCGCACAGCAACATCATCAGCGAATGCATTGCGAACGTGCGTTAAAGAAGAGAAACTGCTTTCTCCTTTTTCGTGACGATTATACACAGTGTGCGGAAGTTTTTTCGCAGCAAGTTCTCCTGTTTTCCATTTAATGGTTGTAAATGCTGCATGGCATCGGTTTTGAAATTCACTTCCCGCATTATTAACCCAAAAATCCACACCATGAGAAACTACGGAACACATTATCGCGAGCGCTCGGGCCGAAGCCGCACCGGCCGGAATGATCAGGGCCATTACAGGAACCAGGGATCGGATCGTTATGATGATTATGAGAACAGGTACAAGGATGAGTACGACCAGTATGAAGACCGCGACCGCTATTCGCGTGGCGAGATGAACGGACCTTCTTACGATTTTGAAGGCTATGATGAAAGCGATTACGACCGCAATTACGGTAGCAACCGCGATTATGATGACGGCCGCTATGAAGACAGCCAGGAATATGGCAACGGGAATTTCGGAAGCAGCTATTACAACGAGCGCAATTCTTATCCAAGCCTTGGTGGCGGTTACCGCAATCGTACCGGGCGAAGGAATCGCGGCACAGGTGGGGGCTACGGCAGCAGCCAGAGCGGTTACGGAAGCAACCGTGGCGGTTATGGTAGCGAAGGCGGTGGATATTCCTATGATCGCGGCAGCAGCTACAGCGACCAGGGTACCGATTATTATGACGACTACGAAATGGAAAATGACAACTACGATTATGGACAGCATGACAACGACCGTATGAACCGGGGCGAAAGCAACTATGGCTCGCGCAGGTCACGTGGCGGCTCTTCCTATAACGATCGCTATTCGGACAATAATTCTTCACGCAACGGCCACAGCCGTATGCGCAGGAGCAGCATGCGCAGGTATTGAGCAGGTATTTCCGGGCGGCAGCTCCACACCCGCTTTGCCGTTTGTAACGAATTCGAAGAACCTTTATTCCCGGGTAGAGGTTTTTCTTCCTTCACGGATTTTCATTTCACGGGCGGAGAAAAAATTTCTCCCCAAACAACCAAAAAAATAATTCACTATGAGAAGCACTAGGTACCCCAGGAGCAGGTCCGGATCAGGTTCGGGCCGCAGCGATTCTTACAACGAACGCTCGTACGATCGCGATTACGAGGACATCGACCAATATGAGGACGAGTACGACCGCGAGGATCGTGATTCCGATGATCGTGACCGCGACAGCGATCGCAGCAATGAACGCAGCGACCGTTACCGCGATCGCGAAACATCGTACAGTAACCGAAACCGTAGCAGTGAGCGCAGCGAAAGAGACAGGGACAGGGACAGCGACCGCAGCCGCGGTGATTACGATGAATATTACGATGATTACGATACGTATGATGACCGCGATGAAGAATATGATCGCGAAGGTTACGACAGGGAAAATGACCGTGACCGCGACAATGAGCGCTATGATGATTATGACAATTATTCCCAGCGCAGGAGAAACAATTCGTCCATGAATTCAAGTTCCCGTTCCGATCGCGACAATGATTCCTATTCACGCAGGGACCGTATGAGCAACCGCAGGGATGACCGCGATGAAGAGCGCTCATCATCCATTCGCAGGAATGGCTCTTACAGCCGCAGGGGAAGCGACCGTTATGAAAACGATCGTGACCGCTCGAACCGCTCACGCAGCAGCGACAGGGATCGCTATAATGAAATGGAAAACGGCAATGGTTCTTCACGCAACCGCTCATCGCGCGGGGGAAGTTCGCGCTCGGGCAGCAGCCGCAACAGTTCGTCTTCTTCACGTTCCCGAAACTCTATGGGAAGCAACGGGTCGTCACGAAATCCTTCGTCACGCAGCACAACTTCCCGCAGTACTTCCACCGGCTCCCGCAAACGTAAAAACAGCAGCAGCACAAGCGGCAGTAAAAAAAGCTCATCCGGGACCGCTAAAAGCACTTCCGGTTCACAAAAAAGAACCTCTAAAAAAAGCACAAGCCGTAAATCGAACGGCCGCTCGAATGGAAGCAGCTCCGAATCCATGCAGGGTGGTTCGGAAGGAATGGAATAAAAAAGAAAAGGCAGCCTCTTCCTTATTGATTTAAGGAAGAGGCACCTCTCTCATTTAACCACTGTTTATTTTGCCCTCGTCTTTTCCATCTCCTGCACATCGGCAATGAACTTGGATATTTTAGGATTCGCAGTATGACCATACGAGTCGATCAGCAATCCTTTGACACCGTCATTTGTTTCAATGGCATAGAGAATAGAGTTGTCGGCAGGGTCGCTCTCCCCCTCAAAACGATAAAAATTTACGATTTTGACAGCGGCAGGAGAATAGATCTTTTTGGTACTCGGTGCCTCGAGGCCATTCTCCTTCGCCACAAAATTCTCGGTAAACCCACGCGACTGCAGCGTATTCATGCAGCTCACGATGGTTGTCATCTCTTCTTTCACAAACGGTTCCATGACTCAAGGTTTTTTGGTTCCATAAGGAAGGCTAATAATCATGCCAGAGCGGAAATCGTGACATTAAAAAAATGTGAATTTTCGATGGATTGCGCAATGATATCCACGGCCGGGAAAATATTTACACAGGTTGTCAATGTTTCTCTTTCCTGACCTTGATGATAAGACGTAATGACTGGTCGTAGGTAAAATAACTCCAGGCCCAATTGATGAATACCATCACCCTGTTCTTGAAGCCCACCAGCGACATCAGGTGCACCAGCATCCAGGTGAGCCAGGCAAAAAAACCCTGGAATTTTACTCTCGGCAGGTCGGCCACCGCGTGGTTCCTGCCCACCGTGGCGAGCGAGCCGAGATCTTTATAATGGAATGGCCTCGCCTTTTCGTTTTTCAGCCTCGCCTTAAAATTCTCTGCCAGCCTTTCTCCCATTTGTATGGCCACCTGCGCCACCTGCGGATGGCCATGCGGGTAATCCTTTTCCGTCATAAAAGCGACATCCCCGATCGCGTACACATCTTTCATCCCGGCAGCACACAGGTACTCATCCACCTTGATGCGATTACCCCTTACAATGCTCTCCTGCGGAATTCCTTCCAGGCGATCGCCCGTCACACCGGCCGCCCACACCATGGTGCGCGCATGCAGGGTTCCCCCATCTTCAAGCGTGACCATTTCTCCATCATAATCCTTCACACGTGTATTCGTACGCACTATCACACCCGCCTTCTCCAGGTAATAGAGCGCCTTTTGCGAAGCCTTCTCCGACATGCCGTTGAGCAAACGGGGTGAAGCTTCAATAAGATAAACCTTCATGCAGGAAAAATCCAGCTCGTGATAGTCCTTCGGCAGAACATAATTCTTCATTTCGATGAGTGTGCCCGATATTTCTACACCCGTAGGCCCGCCCCCCGCGTCGTGCTCGACGTTCCAAGAACGGAAGGAGGGAATATCCTGCTTCGGTG
>DATDFI010000626.1:0-2894 GCA_036522695.1 Bacteroidia bacterium
ATATCTCGTCACGGCCGAATGTGGGAATGATAACCGATAATTGCATAGCGCTCAAAAGTACACCTTTGCCAATAATTGTGATAATTCAAGTATTTTTAAGACGTGAACATCCTGTTTTATTATCCTTCCAATCACAGTGCAGTCTCGCTTTCATCCCTGATGATCGCTTTTCAAGAACAGGGTCACCGTGTTTTCCTGCTCACCCAATCGCCCGAAGGCGACCTTCACAACGATGTGAAACCATACGGGGTCCGTACATTCTCCTTTGCTCTTCCTAAAAAAAATCCGTTCCTCTTCTACTGGAAGCATGTGCGGCACCTTTCGCGCTTTGTGAAGGAACACAGGATCGATATCGTTTACTCGCACCTGCAGCAGGCCAATGTAGTTTCAGTGTTCGCGCAAAGGTCCTGCAAAGCACGCTTTATCATTTGCCGTCATCATTCCGACTCCGCTTTTGTAGAACACAACAAAAATGCACAGCGGTTCGATAGAATCATCAACAGGCTGGGAAAGGAATTCATTGCCCCTTCACAAAAAGTGTACAGGCAAATGACCGAAGTGGAAAAAGTGGATCCGAAAAAGATACACTTGATACGGTATGGTTACGATTTCAATGAATATGCCGGGCCCGATAAAAATACGGTAGCCGCGATCAGGGAAAAATACCCGGCACGTTTACTCCTTATAAAAGTTGCCAGGCTGATCCCCGAAAAAAGACACATGATCCTTTTAAAAGTAATGTGCGAACTGGTGAAAAAAGGCTGCGATATTAAACTGCTTTTATTGAGCGAGGGTTATTTGCGGGAGGAACTGGAAGGTTTTGTAAAAAAGAACCGGCTCGAGAACCACGTTTTCTTTTTAGGACACAGGAAAAATGTGATCGATCACCTTGCTGCGGCAGATGTGGTGGTCCACGTTTCAGCATCCGAAGCCAGCAATAACCTTGTGAAGGAAGCGGCCCTGGTCCAGCGGCCGGTGATAGCCTGCCGCGATGTAGGTGATTTTGATGAATACCTGGTAAACGGAAAGAACAGCATCCTGCTATCCAAGGAAAAAACGGGGACCGAACTTTCTGATGCCTTGGAGAAGATCTATTCGGGTCAAACGGATATTCGTGCGCTTGGACAGGAACTCGAATCAACCGTGCGTTCTCTTTTCAGCATTGAAAAAGTTATTGAGGACTATGCTGCATTAAACAAATAAAGATTAGATTTAAGTACAGAAAAACAGAGGAAATGATCCTGGTATTAGGCGCAGGCTTTTTGGGAAGAGCTATTCGTGAGCAATTGCTGCAGGAGGGAAAGCAGGTCAGGATCTTCTCCCGCGAGCCAACGAACGATATCCCCGGGCTGATAGCCGGCAACATATTCGACCTGGCCAAACACGAAGATCTCTTCCGGGATGTGGATACCGTGATACACACCATTCACACCACGGTGCCTGCTTCGGCCCACCACAACGAATATTATGACCTGGAGTCTAACCTCCTGCCCTTTGTTAAGTTCCTTGAACTCGCAGTGAAAAAGAAAGTTCCCCGCGTGATCTACATTTCAACGGGTGGTGCCATTTACGGGCAGATGAATGGGTCGGGAGCATTCACGGAACGTTCCCCCGCCAATCCTGTTTCGGCTTACGGCATCTCCAAACTCGCTATTGAAAAACAATTGCTGCTTCATAAGAACGATTTCCGCAACGGCATCATCATTCTAAGACCTTCCAACATTTACGGGAAGAAACAGCGCACCGACCGCCCGCAGGGTGTTGTGGGACACCTGCTGCAAGCTGCATACAACAACACTCCGTTTGAATTATGGGGCGATGGGCATACAAAAAAAGACTATCTCTATCTCGATGATTTCAAAGACGCGATCAGGCGCATTATCGCTTATGAGAAAAAACCTCCTGAGCCTGTTTTCAACATTGCCTCTTCTCACCTGTACTCGGTCAACGAGATCCGCGCGGAGATCGAACGACAAACGGGAAAGAAAATAAATGTCCACCGCGTACCCGAAAAAGAATTTGATGTGAGCGGTTTTGCCCTTGACGCGTCTCTTTTTTCAAAGACCTTCGGGTGGAAAGCGGCTTTTGACCTGCAACAGGGAATAGCCGACATACTTGCAGGATGAACCGACCCAGGCTCAGCATAGCTTTAACCACTTACAACCACGAGCATTTCATTGCACGTGCGCTCGACAGCATTTTATCACAGCAGGTCAATTTCGACCTCGAGATCGTGATCGGTGAGGATGGATCAACGGATAAAACCCGCGAGATCATTCTCGGTTACCAGGAACGCTTCCCGGGAAAGATCCGGCTCCTGGATCCCAACGGGAATCTCGGTTATGTGAAGAATTTCGACAACACGCTTAAGGCCTGTGCAGGCGAGTACATTTCCATTTTTGATGGAGATGACCTTATGCTTCCGGGAAAATTGCAAAAGCAGTTGGACCTGCTCGACAAAAACCCCGGCTACGTGATGGTCGGTCACAACGTCCGCGCTTTCGACAGTGAAAGCGGGAAAACCCTGCGTACCATCGGCCCACCCAAACAGAAAGATCATTATACCATCGAGGACCTGATCATTTACGGAAGTTTTTTCGCCAACTGTTCCAAGATGTTCCGTGCCTCTCATTTTCCACCGGAGGGCATCGATCATCGTGTTAAAGTGATCGCTGACTGGTACATTACCTTAATGATCGTTGATCATTACCGGATCGGCTACCTGCACGAAACGCTGGCCGAATACCGCGTGCACCCGCACAGCATAATGCAGCAGTTAAAAGGCAGGCAGGATTTTGAAGATAAAATGTTCATTCTCGATAAACTCAACAAACGGTACGATCATCGCTTTGAGAATCTTTTCCGCAACCAACTCGCCTATGCCTACCTGATAT
>DATDFI010000627.1:0-3155 GCA_036522695.1 Bacteroidia bacterium
GTATAGTACTGATATTCCCGCCTGTCTGCCTGTACATACAGGCAGGCTTTCGCTGCAACCGGGTCGGCTTTGAAAAGGTATTTATTCAATTTACCAGCCCAAAAACAAAAAAGCTACCTTAAAGATAGCTTTTAAAACTCTTTCAAACCATAAACTCCTGGCTCGCTGCTCCGCTCTACACTTACTGCTTGGGATAGTGATGGGGTTCCCTTCGACTTCTCCGCCTTTAGGCGGATCCGCTCAGGACAGGCTTCTCACCCCGTACCCTTCTATTATTTTTACTTCTCACGCCTGGCTCCCTACTCCGCTCTACACTTACTGCTTGGGATAGTGATGGGGTTCGAACCCACGACCCTCAGAACCACAATCTGATGCTCTAACCAGCTGAGCTACACCATCCGTAAAATTATGCGTTGCCTAAAAAATCCGGCAACGGGGCACAAAGATAGTTTTTTTTACAAAAGTAAAAATTGTGACGGGCCTCATCCCGATACGGCTTTTCACATCGTAACTTTGTAGAATGTCTAAAGACAAAAAAGTGACCCTGCAGATAGAGGGGATGGATTGCAACCATTGCGCGGTAAGCATTTCCAGGACCATAGAAAAACGCGGACTTAAAGATGTGAACGTGAATTTTGCCACGGGTGAAGGATCTTTTGTGCTTCCAGGTGATGTGCGCCTGGATTCGGTGATCAACGACATCGAGAAACTGGGGTACCACGCACACGAGCCCCGAGCCGGCACTGAAACTCCAGCGAAAGGCCTTTCATCCATTGAAAAAAAATTTCTATTCGCATTGATCTTTACACTCCCGCTCCTCCTCCATATGGTGGTAAAGGGCGGTCCGCTGGCACAAGCCTGGGTACAATTCGCTATTTGCTTACCGGTATTCACGCTGGGCACGCTTCATTTCGGCAAAAGTGCCTGGGGCTCTTTGCGCGCGGGCATGCCCAACATGGATGTGCTTATCGTGATCGGATCATCGGCCGCATTCTATTATAGCCTTGCCGGGACCATCATGTACGATGGCATGGATGAAGTGCATCACTATCTTTTTTATGAAACCTGCGCCTCCATCATCACGCTCGTCCTGCTCGGCAATGTTCTCGAGCACCGCTCGGTAAAGCAAACCACCACGGCCATCAAAGAACTTTCGGCCTTGCAAATAACCAAGGCCAGGCGGGTAGCCGCTCACGGAGACCATGAGCATCTCGAAGAGATCGATGCGCTTTCCGTAAAGGCGGGCGACCTTTTACAGGTGAACACGGGAGATCGTATCCCCGTGGATGGGGTGATCATCTCGGGAACTGCAGGCATTGATGAATCCATGATCACGGGTGAGAGTTTGCCGGTGCAGCGCAGCATGGGACAGAATGTTGTTGGAGGAACGATCCTCCTCGAAGGAAATTTCAGAATGTTGGCGGAACATGTGGGTAAGGAAACCGTGCTTTCGAAGATCATTGAAATGGTAAAAAATGCGCAAAACCAGAAACCTTCCATACAGCGCCTTGGCGATAAAGTAAGTGCCATTTTTGTGCCGGCAGTACTGCTCATCAGCGTACTCACTTTTTTTATCGCCCGCTTTGCGTTCGGAGTGAGCAACCAGGCTTCACTCATGCAGTCCATAGCCGTGCTGGTGATATCCTGTCCCTGCGCCATGGGCCTTGCCACTCCCACCGCTGTAATGGTAGGCATCGGGCGCGCGGCACGCAATGGCATTCTCATTAAAGGAGGCTCAACCCTCGAACAGCTCACCGAAGTAAAGCAGGTGGTGTTCGACAAGACAGGAACGCTCACAACCGGAAAATTCAGTATTAAAAGCATTAACGCAACGGAAAGCAACATGCAGGAGGCGGTCAATGTCCTGTATTTCGGGGAACAAAGATCATCGCATCCCATTGCAAGATCCGTTGTGAAACTTTTGCAGGAAAAAGTGAAAGGTGAGATCCGCTTTACAAGCGCGGAAGAAATAAAAGGAACGGGCCTGGAACTGAAGGATGATAAAGGGAATTTGTTCCGCATTGGCTCCGCCCGCGTGGCCGGCCCCGGCATAAAAAAGGAACACGATATTTATGTCATGAAGAACGATGTGCTGCTGGCTACCGTGGACATAGAAGATGAATTGAAAGAAAATATTTCCATTACGATCAGCAAACTTAAAAAACAAGGCATCACGCCCATTCTCCTGAGCGGTGACTCCAGGAGCAAATGCGAAATGATCGCACAAAAAACCGGGATCGAAAAAATCTTCAGTGAACAAAACCCCCGTCAAAAACTGGAAGTGATGGATGCCCTGATGAAACAGGCCCCCACCGCCATGGTGGGTGACGGGATCAATGATGGCCCGGCCCTTGCCAGGGCAAGCGTTGGGATCTCCATCGGCAATGCATCGCAGGTGGCCATTCAATCGGCACAAGTTGTATTGCTGCGTGCCACCGATCTTTCGCAGTTACCCGAAACATTACGGATCGCGAAGCACACCCTCATCACTATCAAACAAAATCTCTTCTGGGCCTTTTTCTACAACGTGGTAGCCATCCCCATTGCAGCATGCGGTTTCCTCAATCCCATGATAGGGGCGCTGGCCATGGCCTTTTCGGATGTGATCGTGATAGGGAATTCCATCCGGCTTAAAACAAAAAGGATCTGAACCCGTTTTGCGGTGATGACCCTTCCGCCTATCTTCGGGCGAAATTTTATTTCTGAAAAAAGACAGGCATATCCTTTTTTTATCGAGCTGGTATCCTTCAAGGCTCGATCCATACCTCGGTAACTTTGTGCAAAAGCATGCCGAGGCAGCCTCACTTTATGAAAACGCAAGCGCTTTATATGTTTGCTCCGACCCATCCCTGGAAAAGGAAAGCGAGATCGTGGAATCCGAGGTGAATGGCATTTTTACGGTGAATGTCTACTATCGCAAAGTGAAGAACCGCATCCCGGGAATTTCTTCAATCCAAAAATTCTCACGCTACCTCCGCGCTCACCGCGCAGGCATGAACATCATTCTCGAAAAAAAAGGCAGGCCAGCGCTGGTGCACCTCAACGTACTTTGGCCTGCCGGGCTTTTTGCACTCGAGCTGAAAAGAAAATTGAACATTCCCTTCCTTATTACCGAGCACAGTACGGTGTACCAGGCCTCCCGCAACCATCGCTTC
>DATDFI010000628.1:0-11221 GCA_036522695.1 Bacteroidia bacterium
CAGGCCGAGTTGAGAGGCACGAATAGCAGCCACGTATCCACCGGGTCCGCTTCCGATCACGATAAGGTCGTAATTCATAGTTCCATTCTTTTAGGTCATGCGAAAGTATAAAAAAATGTGTAGCCACATGCCGTATGTTTAAAGATGCCGCGCACCCGTTTTTATTTATATTTGGAACTCACTTATTTTTTATGAAATACATCATTTCTTATTCTCAGCCGCACCGTCATTTTGTAGATATCGAACTGGTCGCAGATAAAATAAATGCGGATGAGACTTTGGTGCAGCTGCCCGCATGGCGTCCGGGCCGCTATGAACTCGGCAACTTCGCCAAGAATGTACAGAAATGGGCCGCTTTTGATGAGAAAGGGAATGCCCTGGCGTTTTCGAAAGTGAGCAAGGACTGCTGGAAAGTGCAAACGAAAGGTGTTAAGGAATTGCATGTGAAGTATAATTATTATGCCGCTGAGCTTAATGCGGGCTCCACATTCCTGGATGGAACGCAATTGTACATGAATCCCGTGAACTGCTGTGTTTACCTGCCTTCGCGCATCAATGAAGAATGTGAATTCGAACTGAAATTGCCGAAGGATTATAAAGTGGCATGCGGAATGAAGCCTGCTGTGAAAGGTGCCGTTGGCGACTCACATAGATTCATGGCAAAAGATTTTCACGAATTAGCGGATAGCCCGTTCATTGCCAGCAACACACTTCAGCATAATATGTTCGTGCTGGATGGCGTGGAGTTTCACCTGTGGTTCCAGGGCGAGTGCAAACCCGACTGGACCAAGATCATCACTGATTTTTTCATTTTCATCAATGAACAATTTTTGATGATGAAAGAATTTCCCTGCGAGAGTTATCATTTCCTGTACCAGGCCTTGCCGCAAAAATTCCATCACGGGGTGGAGCATCTTACTTCTACAGTGATAGCGCTGGGACCCGCTTATATGCTCCTGCATGGTGAAACATACAATGAATTTTTAGGAGTGAGCTCGCATGAGTTATTCCATTCCTGGAACATCAAAAGTATTCGCCCGGTTGAAATGCAGCCTTACGATTATACGAAGGAGAATTATTCGCGCCTGGGGTATGTGTGCGAGGGCGTGACCACCTATTACGGGGATTTTTTCCTTTTCCGTGCCGGGGTTTACAGCGAGCAGGAATATCTGAAGCAACTCAATGTGCGTTTGCAGCGGCACATGGATAATTTCGGGCGCTTTAATCTTTCCGTTGCCGATTCATCTTATGATACCTGGTTGGATGGATACAATTCCGGCATTCCTGATCGCAAGACCTCCATCTACGATGAGGGGTGCCTGCTGGCTTTCATGACGGATATGCTCATCCGCAAGCATTCAGAGAATCGTAATTCGCTGGATGACGTGATGCGTTATCTCTATTTTGAGTTTGCAAAGCACAACAAGGGGTATTCCGAGAGGGATTACCAGGACACGGTGGAGCAGATGGCAGGCGTGAAGCTCGATGAATTCTTCAACAAATATGTTTACGGGGCCAACACGTACGAGAGCGCTTTCCGCGAGGCCCTCGACCAGGTCGGTTACCGGATGGTGTCAGAGCCTGCGCGCAAATACCACGAGCGCCATTGGGGTATCAAAACACATGAAACAGGAGGAACGGCCAGGGTAACTTCTCTGTTTCCCGGCTCACCTGCCGACAAGGCCGGCATTTCCGTAAACGATGAGATCGTTTCTGTGAACGGTTTCCAGGTTAGAGGGGATGGCACAGGAACCAACCTGTCAGAGTGGTCGAGACATTTTGGTTTGCATGCCGTGGAGATCGGGCTTTTATCCTTCAATCATTTCCGAAAGGTCACCGTTCACCCTTCTTCCGAGAATTTCTTCAGCACATATTCGGTAGTGAAACGTGAAGATGCCTTTGACGAACAGAAAAGGAATTTTGAAGCCTGGAGCAAAAGGCGCTTTTGATCAACATTATTTTATTACTCCAGGTAAATATCATAAATTATTGATTTTTAATAAATTGAAATATTTTAAAATGGCCATCCTTTCATCCGTTTTTGCTTTCCTGTTAACAAAAACTATTGGCTGTTTTTTGAAATTGTCATTGTTTTGCTCAACCTTTTTTTATAAACCCTTAAACCTTTCTCTATGATAGATCAGGTAAGTGATTCAATCAGAAGGAGTGACTCCATTATGCAGGTCACCAAAGATTCCATGGAAAAGTTAATGCATGCACCACCGCCTTCTGATACTACGCAGGAGGTGCCGCTGGGGGCTCTTCGCTGTTTGAAACCGATCATTAATTTTCTTGCCGAACTCACGCCCGGACAAATGATGGCTTTGCAGGTCGCTGCAGCGCTTATCGGTTTGTTCGTGCTCATCACCTTCTGGAGGTTATTCACGAAGGCAGGCCAGCCGGGATGGGCCATTCTCATTCCCATTTACAATATCATTGTTATGCTCAGGGTAGCCGGTCGTCCCTGGTGGTGGCTTTTCCTTCTTATCCTTATTATTCCGGCCCTGTTCATTCCTTTTGATATGGCAAAATCTTTCGGAAAGAGTACTGCATTTGGCGTTGGCCTTTTGTTTTTGGGAATAATTTTTTATCCCATACTGGCATTTGGTAACGCGGTGTATGTAGGCCCCCGCGGAGTTCCTGTTCAGAAGTGAAAATTATTTCATCCATTAATAAAGCGTTCGCAAGGACGCTTTATTTTTTTACGTAGGTTCAAATGGATATAATGAAAGAGATCAGCGACCGTTTTTTCGCAATGAGTGAGACAAGCCGGATCATTCTTCTTGCCGGTGCTTCTGTTTCCCTGCTTGTTCTTGCCATTTCATATTGGATCATTTTTGAAAAGGCCGGAGAAAAGGGGTGGAAGGCCATTGTGCCCGTGTATGCGATCCTGGTCTGGTTGGGTATTTGTGGCCGCCCCTGGTGGTGGATATTCTTTTTTCCTTTTGCTATCCCCATTGTCATTTTAATGTTTGATACCGCACGTGTATTCGGGAAAAATGTTTTGTTCGGTCTTGGCTTATTATTGATGAATGTACTCTTCATGGCTATCCTGGCATTCGGGGGAGCCGGGTACAAGGGCCCGCATTACCGCACAGGCGAATGAATTCATGTTCTACTCATAATCGTATATTTGTTTTTCAGATCAAATGAGCAATACCTCCACACCCGGCAAAGCAATGAGCGTAACAGGATCGATCCTGGCCGTCCTGTTGCTGATCGTATCCGCACTCGTGTTCGTGATCGCTTATATCAACGAGTTCATACGCCTGTGGGCGTATGTGGGCGCTGGGGTGGCCGCTTTGAGTTTACTGGTGATCTTTGTTTGCAACAAGGCCTCGAAAAAAATGAGTGCAGCCGGGGGCGGGGGAACGCTTGGTAAAATTGGAATGATGGTTGCTGTTGCTGCGCTTCTCCTGGGCGCTGCTGTTGCGGTGATAGGACTTACAAAAAAGGAGCCCGAAAATACGGAGAGCAATAAGGAGTTGAAGCAGGAAACGAAGAATGATCTCAATAAATTACTGGAAAACCTGAGCGGGCAGGATTCCACCGCAAAGGATTCCGTTCCGAAAAAATGATCAAAAAATATTTAAATGGAAGAACAGGGAAATAATAAAGGATCGAACGATGTAGTGATACTCGGTTTCACCATTTCGCTTTTATCAGTGGCCATGTGGTATATCGTTTTTTCTTTTGTGGCGATCGTGACCATTACACAAACCGCTAATGGTACCTTGTGGGCCATCGTATGGACCTGCTTTTCCGCACTGGGCCTGGCCCTTTCAATCATGGCGCTCAGGAAAGCCGCACTTCAAAGCTGGCAACGCAGTCTTTCCGCATCGGGCATTGTGCTTGGGATCGTTGCGATCATATTGTGTGTAGTACTGTTTTATGGTCTTGCCCACAAAGATGAGTTGATGAACAAGCTGCCGAAAAACACAACGAATGAGACCAAATCGGAACAAAACATCGATAACGATATCGACAAGGTGAACCAGCAATTGCAGAATGGCGGTCATTGATACCCGTGACCTTGAAAATGCAAAAGCCTCCTGTTACGGAGGCTTTTCTTTTTTGTGCGTGCGCTATTATTTCACGGCTATCACCGATATCTCTACGTTCACATCGAGCGGGAGGCGTGATACCTGCACGGTCTCGCGCGCGGGAAAATCTTTTTTGAAATAGGAGCCATAAACTTCGTTCACACTCGCAAAGTTGTTCAGGTCCTTAAGAAAGATGGTTGTTTTCACCACGTTCGAAAAATCCATGTGCGCATCGGCCAAAATACCCAGCAGGTTCTTCATCACCTGGGTCGTTTCCGCTTTTATATCGGACGTAACCAGCTCACCGCTTTTGGGGTCCTTTCCCACCTGCCCGGAAATGTAAAGTGTGTTGCCTGCCAGCACACCGTGACTGTAAGGGCCGATAGGCGCAGGCGCATTTTTAGAAGTGATGATCTCTTTCATGGTCAATTTTTTAGTGGTTAAAGTCCTTTTTCAGAAACGATCCACACCATCATGGCCATCACGGCAGCGCCCAGCTTTAATTCGCGCTCGTTAACCGCATCTAAGGTGTCGATCGGGGTGTGGTGAAAATCAAAATAGCGTTGTCCATCGGGATGCAGGCCCATATTAAAGCACCCTATTTTTTTCAGGTCATCGATGTCGGCACCGCTTCCGCTGTGTTCAAAATCATAAACACCGTAAGGAAGAAATAAATTTCTCCAGGCGCGGATCTTTTTCTTTTGCGCATCGGGCATATCGAGGCCGAAACCGCGGGGGGAGAAGCCTCCTGCATCCGACTCCAGCGCCATCAAATGTTTTTCTTTTTTCTTTTGTGCGATCTCGAAATATTTATCTCCCCCACGGCCCCCGTTCTCTTCATTCATGAACATCACCGCGCGGATGGTGCGTTTGGGCCGGATACCGAGCGCTTTTATCACGCGCAAAACTTCCACGGATTGAACACAGCCCGCACCGTCATCCTGCGCGCCCTTGCCGGTGTCCCAGGAGTCAAGGTGGCCGCCCACCGTGATGATCTCTTCGGGATGCTCGCTCCCTTTAATTTCCCCGACAACATTGTACGACCTCACATCGGGTAACTTCATACAGTTGAGTTCGAAATGAAATTTGATTCCCGGATCATCCTTCAAAAGTGCGCTCAGCATCTCAGCGCCTTTGGTACTGATGGCACAGCAGGGGATCTTATCGGGCACCGAATCGTTATAGCCCATGGAACCTGTGTGGGGGTTATCATCTATCGCAGTGGTCATCGAACGCACCACGCTGCCAATGGCACCGTAGCGGGCGGCCTCGCTCGCGCCTTTCCAGCGGTATTGCCCCGCTTCACCGTAGGCATCAAACGTTGAAACTTTCGTCACATCGAAAGGGTGATTGAAAAAAACGATCTTGCCTTTTACAGCGGTCCCTAATTTTTTCAGCTCTTCAAATGTTCTTACCTCGATCACCTCGGCTGTGATGCCTCCTACAGGTGTTGGTACCGACCCGCCCAGCGCACAGATCTTCACATCACGCTGCCCTACCATCTTGGAATTTATGATCTCACCGATCTCCTTATCACCGCGCACCCAGTGCGGCACCCAGCATTCCTGGAGGTAAACCGTATCCAGTCCAAGGCTCTTCATCACTTCATACATGAATTCTACAGCAGCAGCAGCCTGTGGCGATCCGCTCAGGCGCCCACCGATCTTCGTGGTGAGGTAGGTGAGGTCCTGGTAGCATTTCCCGTTCTTCAGGATCTCGTCCGAGATCTTCTTGAACATGATGGAGTCATTGTTCTGCGCTTTCGCAAAGAAGGAAATAAGAAGAAGCAACACAATTATTTTTTTCATCCGATATTTATTTGCCGCGTATTGAAATTGAATTCAGAGTTAAAGAACGCGCTAATTTACCAGAAAAGCAAAGGCCCGAAAATTGAATGAATGGCAGTTCACCTTCGTAATGACATTTTGGTATATTTATGAACCCATGAACTTCAACGAGAAAGATCTTAGCTGGCTCGCCTCATTCCCCGAACAGAATCCCAATCCTGTGATCGAAGTGAGTTTTGCAGGGAAGGTCACTTATTGTAACCCCGCTGCAAAAGAATATTTCCCCGACATGGAGGAACGTGGATTGGAACATCCCTTGTTCGCATTAGTGCGCGAACGCATGACCCGTGCCGATGCGAAGGAACTGAATGGGCCGGCAGGGGAAGTCAAGGTGAAGGATAGGATATTCGAGCAACGATTGTTTTACATGGAAGGCAGCGAAGTAGTGAGGGTCTATGCCAATGACGTTACCGAGCGTAAAAAGATAGAGGAAAAACTTTCGTGGCTTGCGCTTTTTCCCGAACAGAACCCCAACCCGGTGATCGAGATCGATCTTGGGAGCAACACCGTTACGTACATGAACCCGGCAGCAACGAGCCGTTTTCCGGGCATGAAGGAAAAGGGAAAGGACCATCCGTTGTTTGCGGAAATAAAAAAGCGGATCGCTCTCAACAAGGATTTTCAGTGTGAAGTGAATATGGATAAGAATGTTTTCAGCCAACGCGTTTATTTCCTGCCCGGGACTTCACTTGCCCGGGTATACTCGCATGATGTGACGGAACAAAAGCAGGTGGAGAATAATCTTTCGAGGCTCGCTTCTTTTCCCGAACAAAACCCGAGTCCCATCATCGAGGTGGACCTGCAGGGCAACATTACGTACTTTAACCCGGCCTGCCTGCTTCGCTTTCCTGAGTTTTACGGACAGAAGTTCGATCACCCGGTGCTGGTGCCGTTAAAGCAGCGTCTCGATAAATTCAGGACGGGGGAAATGCTGAATTACGAGACCGAGATCAAAATTGGCGAACACTACTACACCCAGCGCGCGCGTTTCCTGCACGACAATGGGGTGATACGCATGTTTAACCTGGATATCACCCAACAAAAACAGAACGAGGAGACCATTCGCGAAAAGAACAAGGACATCACCGACAGCATCAATTACGCCAAAAAGATCCAGCAGGCCATTCTGCCCTCAGAAGATATCATGAAAAGGAATTTTCCCGGCTCGTTCATTCTTTATCAGCCACGTGATATCATAAGCGGTGATTTTTACTGGTTCACCGAAACAGAAGGATATTTCATTTTTGTATGTGCCGATTGCACAGGGCATGGTGTTCCAGGCGCGCTAATGAGCATGATAGGTTCCAATATTGTTTCGGATATCGTGAATGAAAAAAAGGCGACCACACCGGGAACGGTTTTGGCCGAGCTGGACAGGAGGGTCAGAAAGGTATTGAGGCAGGATCAGGAAAAAGAGAACAGGGACGGCATGGACATGTCTTTCTGCGCGCTGCAGAAAGAAAAACTGGTCCTCCATTATTCCGGGGCAAACCGGCCCATGGTGATCATACGGGAGGGCAAGATCATAGAATGCGAGCCCAGTAAATTCCCCGTGGGTGGACAGCATATTGGCGAAAAATCTTTCGCAGAGAATAAGATCATGCTGAGAGCAGGTGACCGCCTGTACAGTTTCACCGATGGCATTACCGACCAGTTCGGTGGTCCTAAAGGGAAAAAATTCATGCGGAAAAGATTTTACGAGCTGCTGCTTCGCCTGGAGAACAAACCTATGACCGCACAAAGGGAGGAGATACAGAAGTGCTTCGAGGACTGGAAGGGCGCGCTGGAGCAGGTGGATGATGTATTGGTGATGGGGATCGAGATCACTTAATCAGGAAATGAACATGAAACGTGCAGTGCTGAAAATGTTATTTTTTTTCGTGCCGGTGGCGACCTGCATTGCACAATCGCTTTCGCCCGATTCACTGCACCGGGTTCTACGCAACAATATTCCCGATACCGAGCGGGTAAAAGTGATGTGCAACCTGGTCCGGTATTTCAGGCTGGCGGGTGATTATGACAGTTGCATGTTCTATGGTATTAAAGCACAGCGCCTCGATTCGGTTTTCATAGCGGATAGCATGGGAAAAAGCACTGCATGGAAGGTGAGTTTGCAAAAAACGCTGGGAAAGGTGATGGGCAACCTGGGCGCACTGCTGCAGAACCGCGGGGACTATTCGCTTGCCCTTAAAAATTATTCAAACGCCCTGGTCATTTATAAGCGCGTGGGTTTCGAGCGGGGAATAGCAGATTCATATAACAATATTGGTTTTGTAGAGATGGACCAGGGAAATTATTCCCAGGCGCTCATCGATTTTTTTTCCTGCCTTCGGTTGCGCGAGAAAGAAAAGGATGATCTTTTGCTCTCATCCACTTACAACAATATTTCCATCGTTTACACCAATATGAACGATTTCGCCAATGCAATGACCATGCAGATGAAAGCCCTTCACCTGCGCCAGGCAGCGGGCGATACCGCCCTCATCGTTAACTCCTACACCAACCTGGGCGTGGTTTATGAAGGCATGCAAAAGCTGGATGATGCGCTTTCCTGTTACTCGCGCGCGCTTTCCTTCTCAGAGAAAATGGGCGACAACGAGGTGACCGGCACCTGCCTGAATAACATCGGTAACATTTACATGCGCAGGCACCGGCTGCCGGAAGCTCTTGATTACCTGTTGCAGGGCGCCCGGGTGCGGGAGAAGGAAAAGGACAAGGAAGGCCTGGCGCTTTCATATAATAACATCGGTTGCGTTTACCTGGTAATGGGCGACCGAATGAAGGCCGATGATTACATTCAAAAGGGATTAAAATATGCGCTGGAGGTGGGCAGTAAGGACGATATAAGATCTTCTTACCAGGCGCTGGCGCAACTCGACTCTGCCAGGGGGGATTTCCGTTCGGCACTGCAACATTACAAAATGTTCATTTGCTATCGCGACAGCGTGCTGAACGAGGAGAACACCCGCAAGGTGGTGCAGGCCCAGATGCAGTACGAGTTTGACAAGAAGGAGGGCGAGGCCAAAGCGGAGCAGGAAAAGAAAGATGCCATCGCACAGGCCGATGCGCGTAAACAGCGCATGATATTGATGTTCGTGTGCGCTGGACTTTTGATCGTGATCGGTTTTTCGGTATTTATTTACCGCAGTTACCTTCAAAAGCAAAAAGCGAACATCGAAATATCACAACAGAAAAACATCATCGAAGAAAAGCAAAAAGAGATCCTGGACTCCATTTATTATGCCCGGAGGATACAACGCTCTTTACTCCCGAGTGAGAAATATATTTCTAAAGGAATGGAAACCACCGGGCGTACCGGCACGTAAAAACCTCCTGTGAAAAAGGTCATTCGGTGATAGAGCAGATCGGTTCTTTGTCATTCGGCCAGGTGAGACCTGGTCTTTGCCTGACCCAAACTCCTGCTCGAAAAAGAACACGCAGGAACGCACAACAAAAATCCCCGAAAGTGAAGACCGATCAATTGTAATCGTACCAATCTCTCTTACGTGTAAGCTTGAGGTCCTGCAGCACGGATGATTTTACATTGATGTTTATCGTATAACTTTTCCTGAAGCCGAAAGGGATCCAGTTGAAGGTCATTTCCCAGCAATGCAAGTCGCGGTAAATGTTCACAGCCGTGTAGGTAAAATTGTGTTTCACCAGGTCCCACCCGGAGTTAAAACCTATCTTCCATTTTTTAGTCAGGCTCACATCACCTGAAAAAGTGGCGCTTTGCGTGAGGTCCTGGGTGATCCCTGGTTTGTTGTAACGCAAATTATAACTCACATTCAGCGACCAGGGCACGTTAAAGTCCACGTAATACTCGGGGTGGGTGAGGGCGTAATGGTATTCCTGCTCGTAATTCTTATCGAGTTTTGATTTTTCCCTGCTCGCGGTATTATCGCTGCGGTTCTTACTGCGGAAGCTCGCGGTGAGCGAAAGGTTGGCATTGGTGAGCCGGCCCACTTTCCCGTCCTCCCACATGTAGTGGTCATAACGGAATCCTGTTTCATCGATTTTGTACGGATCAACAATGGCGTTGCCGTTTATACTGATGAGGTTTTTGAACACGCGCGTGCGTGCATTGATGTTGAAAGGGGAAAGGTTGAAATCTTTCGCAGCATAATTGTAACCGGAGTTGATGCTGAAACTTTCGATGAGCACGATCTTTTTGTCATCGCCCGATGTATCCTTTGCCGAAGGCTTCACCTTCATCTCTAAATTGTTATCGAACCCGAAGCTGATGCCGGCCACTTTCCCGCTCGGGGGCGAACCGTAAATGCCCTGTTCGAAAACGGAGTAGAGCGTGGGGTTATTGGAGAAATGCGGCTGGGCGTACTGGTAGTAGCCATAGGATGGCAAGCCGAAATCGGGGCGGTAGTTGAGCGCGAGGCTTGGGGTGATCACGTGGCGAACGGCCTTTACCTTCGAGTTCCGGAACGTGTAAAAACCATAAATTTTTGTGGTGGTGCTCAAACTGAAATTGTAGTAATTCGCCATCCCGAATTTTTGCACGTAGTTATTGGTAACGAGGGAATCGCTGCCTGCAGAACTGCTGGTATAATATTTATCGGTTTGCCTTAAATACCAAAGCGAGGTAAAATTGGCCTGTGGTGAAAAGTTGAAAAAGCGCGTGCTGTACGATGCGCTGATGGGAATGTTGTGACGAATGCCGTATTGAAGTGAATCTTTCAGGACCGAGTTAGGATTGAAGATGTTATTGTCCTTGATGTGCAGGCGATTTTCGAAATCACTCGAGTAGCTGACCCCGATCTTATCGTACCACTTCGATTTGATCACGCCATTTTTTTTGAAAAACTTGGCCGGGTAAATGCGGTTCATGCTGAAGGCTACCTGCGGCAGGCTCAGGTCCACGTTATGCGTGAGCGTATTCTGGCTATGCCGGAGGTTAGAGGATAGATTAAAATATTTCCAGGTTTTGGCCCAGGCGATGTTCGACTGGAAGGAGTTCGATAAATAATCGGTGGGATTGTAGGAATTGAACTTGTTATAATTGCTTGAGAGCACATTCACATCGGCCGAGAAACGCACGCTTGGATTGGACTTCGGATCCTGGGTGTGCCTCCATTTTAAATTGAAATCGTGTTTCTCCGAGTAATCGGGAAATTCCTTTTCGCTCGTTTTAAAGATGGAATACCCGAGCAGGAAGTTTCCGGTGTAATGATAGCGCCAGTTGTAATTGCTGAGGGCACGTGCCGCCCAGCTCCCGCGCGAATAAATATCCCCCTTCAAAGCAAGGTCGTATTTATCGCTCTTCCCGAAATAAAAACCTCCGTCCTTCAAATAATACCCAAGTCCCGGGGATTCACC
>DATDFI010000629.1:0-15504 GCA_036522695.1 Bacteroidia bacterium
ATTATTCCTCGCTTACGGAAAGGAACTTCAATGCGTTCATCTCGCAGCGTTTCGGAAAAAAAGGATACACTTTTTTTGCAGGGCTCACCAATCAAAACGCGGTGGATGTGAACAAAGACGGGTTCTCGGATGTTCCGGATATTCAATACGTAACCCTTCATCCCAAATTTTATTATTACCCGGATGATAACTCAAGGTTGGTGGTGGGCATTTCGGGCCTGTATGAAAAAAGAATGGGCGGTGACATGCAGGTACTGCACGAACAGGCCGATGCAACTCATACTTTCTTTGAAAAGAATGAAAGCTGGCGCAGCAGCGTGGATCTTGTTTATGATCACACTTCGCAGGGAGGGAATATTTTCACCGTAAAAAGCACGGCCGGGCAATACGATCGCACCTCCACTACCAACACCTGGATATTCGGTGGCACGCAGTACAATTCCTTCAGCGAGGTGAGCTACTTTATCCCGAAAAAAAATTACGACCTGGTATTGGGCGCTAATTTCGTCACCGACCTTTTTCAGACCACGCGCTCGAGCGGGTCGCTCATTCATGAGGTGAAGAACACCACGGCAGGCGCTTTCATACAGCACACGCTGCGCATCGGGAAAAAACTGGTGCTTGAAACGGGATTAAGAGTGGATGAGCATAATAACTACGGCACTTTCATCTTACCCCGCATTGCATTCCTTTACAAGATCGATTCTGTTTTCTCCTCGCGGCTGAATGGGGGACTGGGCTATAAGACCCCGAATCCTTTCGCGAAAGAGTTCCAGGATTATGATCCGAATACGATCAACCCGGTTGCAGATCCGGTGAAGGCAGAGCATTCGGCAGGCGGTGGATTTGACCTGGTGTGCGATAAAAAGTTCAATAATGGTTTGCATCTTTTTGCCGATCAATCCTTTTTTTACACCACCATCAACGCGCCTGTTATCCCGCAAACCAATCCTTACAACGAAATTTATTTTGTGAATGCCGGTAAGCCCGTGACCACGGCCGGAAGCGATACGTATGTGCGCCTGGCCACTGAAGAGCTGGAATTGTATTTCGGGTACACTTATACGCATGCACGGCAACATTACGATACGCTTCAAAAAGTAATGCCGCTTTACCCTGCACACCGTTTTGCCACTGTATTTGTTTATGAATTGGGCGAGAGATGGCGCGCGGGGGTGGAATCATCATGGTTCGGTTCCCAATTCACTCCTGGTGGAGAAAAAAAGCCCGGTTACCTGTTCATGGCTTTGATGGTGGCGCACAGTCTTGGGAAAATAAACCTGGTACTCAATTGCGAGAACCTGCTGGATTACCGCCAGAGTAAAGTGGAACAGCTTGTTGATCCTCCCAACACTAACCCGGTATTTAAAACACTATGGGCGCCTATTGATGGAAGGGTGGTAAACCTTTCGGCACGGTTTAAATTTTAATTACAGGTGGTGTGTCGCAGGTAGTTTGTAGCGCCTCCTTTCCAGATTGATCTCACCTGCCCGCTGCCTGCCGCACACTTTTTCAATCTTCAAAATCAAAACAGAATCGTGTTTTAATGTTGTACAAAAAAACACGAACCATGAAAAAACTTTTCTTCATTACAGCTGCGTTCACCCTGTTCGCGCTGTTCAGTTTTGCCGGGACCGATGTTCCCGCTATGGTAAAAACAAAATTCTCCAGCTTGTATCCCGGTGTTAAAAAAGTGAAGTGGGGCAAAGAGGACAATAAGTACGAGGCGGAATTCGAAATGAATGAAGTGGAAACCTCTGTGCTGTTCGATATGAACGGGAATGTGCTGGAGACCGAAACGGAGGTCCCTGTTTCACAACTTCCTTCTTCCGTATCGGGCTATTGCTCGAAAAACTTCAGCGGTAAAAAAATAAAAGAAGCTTCGAAGATCGTGGACGCAAAAGGAACGGTAAAATGGGAAGCGGAGATAGACGGAAAGGACCACCTTTTTGACGACAATGGAAACCCGGTTCAAGATTAAATTCCATCATCCCCAAAATACGAAGGGCCGTCACTTACCGACAGCCCTTCCGTTTTTTAACTCTTAAGGATCAATATTCATCTTCATTAAAGAAGAAATCTTCTTTGGTGGGATAATCCGGCCATATCTCCTCGATCGACTCATAAGCTTCGCCTTCATCCTCGATCTCCTGGAGGTTCTCGATCACCTCGGCAGGTGCACCGGAACGTATCCCGTAATCGATCAATTCGTCCTTGGTGGCGGGCCAGGGTGCATCTTCTAGATAAGATGCCAGTTCAAGTGTCCAGTACATGGTATTCTGTTTTAATCGGTAAAACGTAAATCCTGCCTCTTTGGTTGCTTGCCGGGTACATTTATATTTTTTCCCGGTGGGAGGCCGGATTTTTTTCCTTTCTCCCAATTTTCGTGCAAAAGTAAAAATTTAATGATAGCATCAAAATTTTTGCGGGCTTTTTTTCCACGAAAAACAAGGGTTTTCCACAATGAAACGGGAGGATATTGGTTACAGCGCCAGTTCTTTGGCAGGATCCCAGAAGCGCTTTTCAAAATCAACGACCTTATCCTTCTTCACTTTGATGCCTTCTTTCTCCAGCAGGCGCTGCATTTCGAAAGGATCACCGAAATGATGCTTACCGGTAAGCATGCCGTTACGGTTCACCACGCGATGGGCCGGCACCTTAGGTTTTTGCGCCCCGGCATTGTTCATGGCCCAGCCCACCATGCGCGAGGAACGGCCTGTACCCAGGTATTTCGCAATGGCACCATAAGAGGTTACGCGACCACGCGGAATAAGCCGGGCCACCTCGTAAACATTCTGAAAAAAATCCTTGTCCAGCGCCATGGCGCAAATATAAACATCAATAGTACTTCTCCTCTTTTAATTCACCGCCCCTGAAGATACGGACAGAAAAATTTTTATCGTTGAAATACCTCCGGATCTTCACTTCATCTTTCACGCCCCACTTATATGATCTTGTTTCCGATAGTTTTCCCTGCGAATCATAAACAGCAACGCTGTCCAGTTTATTACCCGCATAATTGAATATTTGCTGCTGGTTGAATTGACCCGGTACCTGGATGAAATCTTTTCCCGGGCCGCCCGTGAACTCGCACTTCACAATGATGGATCTTTCATCCGAAGTATTGGATTCCAGCCGGATCTTTCGCACACAATGGCCCACTTCACCGTAATAATTACACATCTTTATGCAGATGGTGCCGTTATCCGAATGCAGATCAATATCCCTGTATCCATCTTTATAATCGGTTCGTGAAATATCCATTTCACAACTACACTCTAACAGCCCATCCATTATATTAGATGAAGAATAAATCTCCAGTTTATGTGAACCCGTATTGAAAAAGCGAAGCTGCACCGCGGAGGTATCGCCAAACCCGATGCGACCGAGATCAACCGTATCCTTTTCAAGACTCATAGTGGTAAATGCAGGGTAAACATGGCCTTTGATGCGTAACACCACCGTTTGAGGGTCGGCATTGGTGGTGACCGTTGCCGTTTTCTCGAAAGGACCGATGCGCTGTGTATCGTAACGCAATCTTATGCGGGCGCTGTCACCGGGTTTGATCGGCTCTTTAGGCCATTCGGGAACAAGACAGCCGCAGCTGGTATTGCAATTGGAAATGACCAATGGCTCATCGCCTCCATTGATGAACCAGAACTCGCAATTCCCATCCGAACCTTTTTCAATGCGTCCATAATCGTGCACCAGGCTGCGGAAGAGCATTAGAGGCCCGGGAGTAAAAAGTGTTTTGTCGCGGTACGAAAGTCCCTTTGTGAAATAACGTACTTTCGAAAGTTTACCATAATAATCGAAGAAGCGGATGGAATCGGGATGCCCATTGGTGAAATAGCGATCGGTATGCCCGCTCTTTCCAAACTTCGTGATATCGATCCTGCTCTTCCTGTCGTCCACAAATCTTCCTTTTACAATAAGCGGTGTGATGTTAATATTATAACTGATCCTGAATGAAAGTTTTTTTTCGAAATCGCCTGAATTTCCCTGGAGGTTTTTTGCAGAGATCCTGATATAACCCGAGTCCGGCCGGCCACCCCAGTCAGAATAATACATGCCCCCTTTGCCTTTATTAAAATCTTCCATGCTTGCCGCAATACTGCAGGTAATCGTATCGTAGACCATGCCTGTAAAAGAAAAGTTGTCCTGTCTTTTATCAAGATGGAATTTTACATAAGCAAATTTTTCCTCCCCGTATTTTATTTCGCCAAGGTCCACGATCCCTTGGTCGATCCGGAGCAGGTTATCATAAGAAAGTATTTCACCGCTTACCTTCAATTCAAGCGGCTGTAACGATGCATTGGTCGTCACCTTAAGAATGTGTTCGAATTTCCCAACTATCGAAGAGTTACATTTCACTTCAATGCGGTTCCTGGCGTCCGGCATAACGGGATCGGATGAATAATGGTGTTCGGTGCAGCCTCCGTTGCAGGCGACATTTAGAATGCATAAAGGTTTATCGCCTTTATTGGTGAAGACAAAAGTGGCGTTGGCCCAGCCTCCGAATTGAACCTTCCCCAGGTCGACATTCGTTCTGTCGAATTCGATTTGCGGCTGGGCAAAAACAAACAAAGGTGCGAGCAGGAATAAAAAAGAGGAAAAACTCCGCATGAAAATTTTTCCTCCCTACCACAAAAATTATTCCAGATGGAAGATTTCGTTATTTCATCTCCTTCAGCATGCGTGCCGACAACCCAACCAGCATCATTATAACTATTGTAATAGCAGCCCAGAGAAAAGACCGGTGGTTAAGTAAGTCCTGCTTTTGCTCTCTTATTCCCGTTCTCTTCAGCGGCTTATGTTCCCTGCGCACAGGCTTGAGCACAACCGGGGAATTAAAAGTACTCCTCCGCCCCGCGGTGCGCGCTTCCTTTGCATCAGCCGGCACCTTCGTCACAAAATATTTCATATCGTAAACCGGTGCGCTGAGTTCATCGCACCCGTATCGCAAAACATAAGTATTACCTGCTTCGAGCTTTGCCACGAGGTAATGCTTTACCTGCAATGCTTTCACCGAAGTGATCGTCAAAGGCCTGTCGTCCTCGTTACGGATCACCAGCACCAGGTCTTTTACTTTTCTCCCGCCCAAGCTTATTTCGTTGGGATTTAGCGATGACAAAATCGTGGAAGCGATGAAGCGGTCCTCGTACGGGTGAAGTGCATTATCCCCATTTCTGACCCTCTCGTATAAAGAAGCCGCCCGGTAAAAATCTTTCGCTTTACCGCCATTCGCAAGGATGCCGAGCCCAAGGTGATCCACAAACTCCGCTTCAGCAAATGAGATCTCGAGCACTGTTTCCTTCTTCCTTTTATCATCCGTTTGCTTCACAAAAGGCTGTGGCAGCTCCAGGCGTTCGCCCGGAATAAAAGAAGGCTCGATGTAGCCTGCACGCACAATAAAGAGTGGGTATTTGAAATCGTGCCACCAGTGGTCCCAATCATCAAATTCGAAACGAAAGAATTTATAATCCACCAGCGGGAAATCGAAACGGATAAGGCTTGTTGTCCGCTTCTCTCCCCTTTCATACCCGTCAAAAGAAACCGAACTGTATTCATCTTTCACACTGAACCACCCCGACCCGTCATAACTGCCCTGCAATCCCATCCTGCGGTCCGCACCGGCATTGTTCACCTCCAGCACGATGTGGTCGATGGAATTTCCCAACGTATTTTTAACCACGATGAACGAATTACCGCGATCGTAATTCTTTGCCACCACCTGGTACGCCACGAACCGGTCCGCATCCACCTTCTCATTTTTAAAAACGAGGTAAGGCGTTTCATACCCGTCCTTATCGTAGATCCGCAGGTCGGGCAAACCCTCCCGCGACATTGCACTCACCTCCGGTCCCACCACTATTTTTTTATATCCCGTTTCATGGATGGTATCGATCTTCGATTCCCACCTGAAATTCTGCGCCTGCATCACCAGGGGGCAAATGAACAGCGCAAGAAAGAACCTCTTATTCATCGTCCTTGTTTTTTTCGGTTGCACCATCTTCAGAAATGATCTTCTTCAACCGCTGGTACATGAATGCCACCAGCAACAAAAGTATCCCGGATGAAATAAAAGCGATGATCTTACCTGCTTCCGAACCGCCCATGATACCGAGTGCGATGAGCTTCACCACCGTGAGGGCGAATAACGAAAGCGAGAACACGCGCAGCTGGCGGATGCGGTAACGCATGCCGAGCAACATCATGATGAAAGAGCAAATGCCCCAGGCCACCGGCCATGTGATGTTGTGACTTTGCTGGAGAACAAGATCGGTATACTGCGCTGTGCCGTTAAAACGCATCAGCACCTGCAGGTGGTCCAGTTCGGCACTCACCATAAAAACGGAAAGTATACAGCTGAACCAAAGAAAGGCATCTCTGAATGAAGGATCGGTGATCCCCTTGTTCTTCACGCGCAGGAAGAGGATCACCGCGATACCCGCAACAATTGCCGAGTTCACGAAATGCAGCATAAAGGCGATGCCGTTGGACGAACCATCGAGGTAAGAAGCCCTTGCCTGTATCTCCGCAAAATGAGGAGCAATGAAATAAAGTATGCAAACTGCAAAACCCGTGACCGAAGAGATCGTTTTCAATTTTTCCGACCTGCGTACCTGCGCGAAGATCATGAACAGCAGCATGAACAAACTGTTATAGCCGCACAGCAGGATGACCGTTTCCGGGACTGAAGTACTTGCGCGTTCGAGCTGGTACCAGGTTTCAAAGAAAAATGTGAAATACAGGACCAGTAAAGCGAGCACTTCCGTAAGATCACGGTAAAGCGCGGTGGTCATTGAAGGAAGAACGAGCATTTCCTTTTCTTTCTTCAGCAGAATATTCATTGCAACCAATGATCCGAAAGCGAAAAGCCCGGTGATGAAAATACGATTGAGAAACACGGGCAACACTTCCGCCTGGTCATGCAATGGGGCAACGTAATGTTTCATCCAGCCTAAGCATAAACTCAGGGCCATTGCACCGTTAATGATCACCGCAGCATGACGAATAAGGCGAATGCCCGAACGCTGGTACAACCAGAAGAGCAGAACCATTTCGGCCGACCAGAACAGTGTGATGTTGCTTCCATCGAGCTGAACCGGCCCGGCAAGACTCACGAATGTGAGCACGATACCGATCAAAAAGTAAACGAGGTTTTTGTCCACTTCCTGCTTCCTGAATAAAAGAAAGGCGAACACGCAATTGAATGCAGCCACCAGGAGCGTGAATAAGCCGCGGTATTGACAGGCATCGATGGCATGCAGGATAAAATAGCCTGCAGCATAATAAAGACAGGTATTGGAAAGCAGGGCCAGTATTTCCCACGCATTGAATTTCATCCGCTGTTTCAGGTTGTTCACCACGTTCATTAAAAAGAATACAATGTAAAATGCCGTAGCAAAAGCAAAAGCAGGGATATAATCGGGCGTTGATCTCAGCAGGACCTCATTCACCAGGGCACCCGAAAAAAGCAGTATGGTGAATGCGTAGGAAATGATATTAATGATGTTCCACTTTTTATAATATGCCAACGCGAGCATGCCCAGGTCGAGTAATAGAATATACGTGCACAACGAAGCGAAATGGCCTTCACGGGAAGCGATCATCAGGGGCGTGCAAAATCCGCCAATAATGGCTACAACGGCCAGCTCCTTCCTGTCATATACTATAGAAAGCAGTACCGTGAAAGCGGTTATGCTCACCAACAGCCCGAATGTGACCGGCATATTGAACATCCCGTACACGTGGTACGAATAGGAAATGGTAAAATATTCCACCGCTATTCCGCCTCCCACCAGCACCGAACTGAACGTGACAAAATTTTTGCGCAGGCGATGTGCGATGGAAATGAGCGCTGCTCCTGAAAGGATGCCGATAAGCGTACGCCCGGCCTCGCCTATCCACTCCTTATCGATAGCATACTTCACAAAAAAAGCAATGCCCGTCACCAACACCGCGATACCGGTGAAGGTCATCAACCGCTCCCCTATGAATTTCTCAAGATCGGGATGGCGTTCAAAAAAACCCTGTGAAGGTTCCTTACTAATATTATAAGGTTGCGCCTGCGTGGATTTTTGTTTCACGAGAAGGGGTTGCTGCTTAGGCACATTGATCTTTACTGTTTCTTCTTTTTTTCGGGGAGGAACAATGTTCACCGGTTCTTTCTTTTCAGGTTTCACTTCCTCCACAATGATCTTCTTCTCCTCCTCCTTTATTTCGGGTATGGGTTTGATGTCTTCCTTTTTTTCCTCCTTATTTATCAAGGTGAGATCGGAATAAAGGATGACCTCGTTCAATTGGCGAAGGTCCAGTTGCAGGTCCTCCGTTTTTTTCAGGAGCTCATTGAGTCGCCTGGTCAATTCATTTTTGCTGGTCATGTGTTAAGGGTTGTTTGGGCAATTCCTACGCGAAGGTTGCGGTGAAGTTGTGCGATGCCCGGGATTTTTTAAAAAGGCAAAACGCGGCATGAAAAAATTCTTCCGCGTTTTTTCGCAAGCGATTGTTAAAAAGGGTTAAAAGCGTTAAATCTCCACGGTTTATTGCAAAAAACAGGGCCCGCCCCACACCGTGTTGATAACTCTACAAAAGGGAATTGTGGAATTCTAGGAAGGGAAACAGGATTTTTTCAGAGCGCGAATGCGAGGTAATTGATCTTCATCCCCTTTGCGAGGTAGCCGGCCTCGTAATAGGTGCGTATACTTTTCACTTCTTCGCGTGCGGTGGATGTATGGCTTCCGTAAAGGTCATTCGTGGAGTCGATGAGTCCCAATTTGTTTTCACGGATTATTTCGAGCGTGTATTCATAAAGCAATACGCTGTCGGTTTTCAGGTGAATGATGCCCCCGGGTCCCAGTATTTTTTTGTAACGTTCCAGGAAACGCGGAGATGTCAGCCTTTTCTTTTCTCCTTTTCTTGTGGGTTGCGGGTCGGGAAAGGTTATCCATATCTCGCTCACTTCATTGCTTGCAAATGCCGAATCAATGAAATCGATGCGGGCCCGAAGAAAAGCTGCGTTATCCAGTTTTTCATCCAGTGCCGCTTTTGCTCCTACCCAGATCCGGTTGCCTTTTATATCCACACCGATAATATTGCGGTGGGGGTACCTGCGCGCAAGGCCAACGGTATATTCTCCCTTACCGCAGCCCAGCTCGAGGATAATGGGGTTCGCATTGCGAAAATGCCCGGCATTCCATTTTCCTTTCAGTTCAAAGCGGTCGTCAAATGCCTTTTGATACGACATGTAAATGCAGTTCGGGAAAGTCTGCAGTTCTGCAAATCGCTCGAGTTTGTTCTTAGGCATGAGGTGCGAATTTACAAATTCAGAAAAAACGCAGCGCTATTTCGTACTTTCGTTGAGATGCGCAGGCTTAAAATACTGGTTTCACCCCTCGACTGGGGCTTGGGTCACGCCACACGCTGCATTCCCATCATTAAAACACTTTCGGAAAACGGCTGCGAAGTTCTCATCGGTGCGGATGGTCGCGCGCTGGAATTGCTGAAACACGAATTTCCATCTCAACAGTTCCTTCGCATGCCGGGATACAACATCCGCTATCCTGCCAAAGGGTCAATGGCGATAAAGATGGCCGCTTCATTTCCCCGCATCCTTAAAGGAATAAGATCGGAACACGAGCAGCTCCATTCCATCATTAAAGAACATTCAATCGATGCGGTGATCTCCGACAATCGTTTCGGGCTTTGGAATAAAAAGATCCCATCCGTTTTTATCACGCATCAATTGATGATCAAGTCTCCTCTAGGAGAGAACGCACTTCATCATTTCAATAAAAGATACATCAACCGCTTTAGCTCTTGCTGGATCCCGGATAACAATGGAGAAAATAATTTAAGCGGTGATCTCTCCCACAAATATCCATTACCGGCACATGCTGAATTCATTGGCCTCCTCTCAAGGTTCAACCCGGCTACGTACGTTAAAGAGGACTTAAATATTCTTGTATTGCTTTCAGGCCCCGAGCCGCAACGCACCCTATTGGAAAAAAAACTCCTGCAGGAATTGATCCGTTCGGGTGATACGGCACTGGTTGTAAGAGGTGTGACTGAAAAGCAGGAAAGAAAAAAATTAACATCCCGGGTATCGATCGTGAATTATATGACCGCTGATGAGCTGGAAAAGGAATTATACGCTGCATCAATCGTGATCGCGCGACCGGGTTATTCCACCGTAATGGATCTTGCCACACTGAAAAAAAAGAAGGTCATTTTTATTCCTACACCCGGGCAGACCGAACAGGAATATCTTGCGGAGCGATTGAGTAACTTGAAGATCGCTTACTATTCCCCCCAGGAAAATCTAAACCTCGAAAGCGCGCTCGGGTTTGTGAAGGAGTACAACGGCTTTTCGGAAGAATATGACAACGTGAAGTATGCAGAGGTTGTAAAAAAGTGGATAGAGGAGATCCGCTAAAGAGCCTTTTTTAACGTAAAGGAAAATACGGAGCCGGCCCCTTCGGTACTCATCACCTCAATGGTTTGTCCATGCGCTTCGATGATGTGTTTCACAATGGATAAACCGAGACCGGTTCCTCCCATTTCGCGCGAACGGCTTTTATCAACCCGGTAAAACCGCTCGAATATCCTCGACAAATGCTGTTTCGGAATGCCGATGCCGTTATCCGAAACTTCAACGCGCACCTTTTCTCCCAGGTCGCTGATCCTGATCTGCGTGTTCCCGTTCTCCTTCCCGTATTTCACCGAGTTAACCACCAGGTTCACCAGCGCCTGCCGTATCCTGAAACGGTCGCCCATCGCGAAAACAGGTCTCGATGGATCGTTCAGAAGTTCGAGCGTTACCCCCCGGCTTCGCGAAACCAACTCCTGCGCACCGATCACATCCTGCGCCAGGGCCACCACATCAAATTTTTCCTGCTCCAATACCAGCTCTCCACTCTCGAATTGCGTTATCGCCTGCAGGTCCTCCACGATGGCGATCATGCGGTCCACACTTTTCTCGGCACGTTGCAAATATTCCTTATTGATCCTCGGGTCTTCCAATCCCCCATCGAGCAAGGTGAGAATGTAACCCTGTATATTGAAAATGGGAGTTTTTAATTCGTGTGAAACATTGCCGAGGAACTCCTTGCGATAGGTTTCGAGCTTTTTGAGACGCTCCGCTTCTTCTTTACGCTCCTTCGCGAAAGCATTCAACTCGTTCTTTAATTCCAGGAAAGGATCAAGTGAGGCCGAATCAGCGGGCTTACCGCGCATGGCCCTCAGTTCGCTTAACAGGAGCTGCGTGTTACGGAAAAGAATGAACTGCAGTACAAGCCAGGCTACCACAAAAGTGATCACAAAGAGTACGGCAAGGTGCCCGATAAAAAAACCTTTTTCGTTTGCCGGAAAAATGTCCATCCCGCTCTCGCAGAGTGCCGCGAGCAAGGTCACCAACCCGGCAATAAGAATGGAAAGCATTAAGGCCCGCTTCATCAGAATTCAAATTTATATCCTACGCCTTTTACGGTCCGGATAAAATCCTCGCCCAATTTTTCTCTTAATTTACGCACGTGCACATCAATGGTGCGATCGCCCACCACCACATCATCGCCCCACACACGCTCCAGTATCTCCTGTCTTGTAAAAACCTTTCCGGGTTTGGAGGAAAGTAAAGCAAGCAATTCAAATTCCTTTTTCGGAAAAATAAACTCTTCATTGCCCTTCCTCACAATATAACGTTCGCGGTCGATCTGCAGCCCGCCCACTTCGTGCACACCCGGTGCACCGGCCACCGCGCGCCTGAGCAATGCTTTCACGCGGCTGATCAAAACTTTCGGTTTGATAGGTTTGCTGATATAGTCATCCGCACCCGCATCCAATCCCGCCACTTGCGAAAAATCCTCGCTGCGGGCCGTGAGAAAAGCGATCAATGTATTTTCCAGTTTGGATATCTTCCGGAGCTCCGCGCAGGTTTCTATCCCATCCAGCCCGGGCATCATCACATCGAGGATGATGAGTTGCGGCAATTCCTTCTCCGCCATTTTTATCGCATCCATCCCGTTGGAACAGGCCAGCACTTCATATCCTTCCCTGCGCAGGTTATACCCAAGGAACTCGAGTATATCGGGCTCGTCATCTACCAGCAAAATTTTTTCAGTGCTCATATCAAAAAAGGAAGCCACCTCCCAAGAGAGATAGCTTCACGAAGTTAATTTAAATTACAACGGTCCTACCCGATCAAGGGGTTAAGGATCCAATAAAGAATTGCGGCAAGCAATCCCGAAACGGGGATGGTAAGTATCCAGGCCACGAGCAGTTTCCGGGTAACACCCCAACGCACAGCCGAGACCCTTTTTGCAACACCAACGCCCATAATGGAACCGGTGATGGTGTGTGTAGTGCTCACGGGAATTCCGAAAAATTGTGTGAGATAAAGTGTGATCGCGCCCGACATATCCGCTGCCACTCCTTCCTGCGGGGTGATCTTGGTGATACGTGTTCCCATGGTTTTAATGATCCGCCACCCGCCCGACAAAGTTCCCAGGCCTATGGCGGTGAAACAGCCGTATTGCACCCATTGCGGTATCTCTGAGATATGTTCTTTCCCGTCCTTCACCACCGTTTGCACGTGCGCCCAATCAGGAATTGCACCGGCAACAGAGTGAGCATACACCAACAATGCGGCCGCAATGATCCCCATCACTTTTTGAGCATCGTTGCTGCCGTGGCCAAGACTGAGCAAAGCCGAAGCGATAAGCTGTGTACGTTTGAACCAACGACTGGCCTTGGCAGGATTGGAGTTTTTGAAAATATTAAGGATGAGCATCGATAATATATACGAGATGATCAAACCGATGAGCGGGGCGAGAACGATAAATCCCAGTGTAAGATAAATCTTACCAAGGTCGGCCAGCACGCCAAAACCCGCTTTCGCGATAGCAGCGCCCGCAAATCCACCCATGAGCGTGTGTGATGAGCTGGAAGGGATCCCATAATACCAGGTGAGCAAATTCCAGAAGATGGCTGCGATAAGTCCGCCAAGGATCACGGTGTTCGTGATCGCATCCGTCTTCACGATCTTAGCTACGGTATCCGCCACTTTGAATTCGAAACCTAGCAACTTATGCTGGCAAAGAAAAAGCACGATGGCATTGAAGAATGCCGCCCAGGCAACCGCCTGGAAGGGTGAAAGCGCTTTGGTGGATACCACGTTGGCAATGGAATTGGCCGCATCGTGAAAGCCGTTGATGTAATCAAAGCCCAAAGCGAGAATGATGATGATTATTAATAAGGTCATGCCCGGGATTTTTAAGAATACTTGATGATGATGCTGGAGATGGCGTTGGCCGCATCTTCGCATTTATCGGTGGCTGTTTCGAGTGCCGAAAGCACCTCTTTCATCTTGATGATCTTTACTGCATCCTTTTCTTCCTCGAACAGGGAAGCGATGGTCATATCGAAAATATCATCAGCATGATTTTCGATGCTGTTGATCTTCACACAGGCCTCGCGGATCTTGCCCACATTACGCAGGTTACGCAGGTTACTTACTGCAATATGCAATTCGGTTGCGCCCTGGTGTACCAGCTCCGCCAGTTTCACAATGGGGGGAGTGATCTGGCTTATCTTGTACAGTTCGATGCGCTTGGCCGAACCGTGGATGAAATCCACGATGTCATCGAGGGAAGAGATCAGGTCGTGAATATCCTCCCGGTCGAAAGGAGTGATAAAATTTGAGCTGAGCTCGTTGAATATCTCGTGCGCAACGCCATCGCCCACGTGCTCCAAGCGTTCGATCTCTTTGATCAGTTCTTTGCGTTTTGCAGCGTCATTGGTGTTCACCATTTCCACCAAAACATTGGAAATGCGCTCGAGGTTGCTCGATGCTTTTTCAAAGAGCGGGAAGAAGGTCCTGTCCTGGGGAACTAAAAATCGAAGAAAATTTGCCATAGTAGTATTGTTTGATTTGCTTATTTAAAAATATACCAGAATGTAATGCGGGCCACCAGGTCGTTATCACTTTTTGTCAACCCCTTCGCGTTTTTGGTGCGATTGCTGTACCCGTTGTACCAGATATTGGGCATGATGTGTACATTTTTATGCGGGGTGTAATCGAGGCCGGCCGTGATGAAGTTTTCCGTTACGGGAGCTCCACCGGTGAAATAAAATTTATTGGCATCGAATTTTACATCGGGATTGTACATGTCGTATCGCGCGAAGAAATTCAGCTTTTCCTTGATGATCATTCCCCTCACCCAAACCGAAACACCCATTACAGTCGCATCACTGGTATCGGCCTTGGGGTCCGTTATCGAGTCACCCACCACCACATACGCCTTTTGCATTTGCTGGTACGCTTCCAGGCCAACAGTGAGCGCTTCACTTTGATAAGCGGCAAAAAATTTGAAAGAGGTTTTCGCTTTGTGAAAGCCCGGCAGCAGCCGCACCGATTCATGATCCCCGTAAAGATCGAGGATGATGCGCTGGCCCATGAATTTGGCCCATACATCCCCGTAATATTTTTTGTACACATCGGTCTCGAACTTTTGCCCGGTACCGTTCGCCACCATCAGGTTGTAACCGTAATTTCCGGCATCGTCAAAACGGCCCTGCAATGAAATGCCCAGGTCGGATGACACAGCGCCTTTGCGCATATCGAAAACGGTTTTTTCGATGGAACGATAGCCCCATATTTTCTCGGTGAGCATCGGGAAAGCCAGTGTTGGCTGCTGGCCCACCACCAGGTCGGTATTCTTGAAAATATTCTTCCATCGCACATCCGCAACTTTTAAAAATAACGTTCGCGTGCCGTCACCAAGTGTTTGCCCTTCGTGCGAAACCAAAAGTTCTGTCGAGAACTTTTCGCTGATGTTATAATCGTACCCGAGGTATACCCTGCGCAGGTCGAAAGCATTCATGTCCTTCGGCACGTTCGAATATTGTGCGTTGCCGCGATTCAGCGAGTCGGCATGCAGCTTGGTATAATAATCACCGAAAGCATAACCCCATATCTTACCTGACGGCTTGAATTCTTCCTTGGGAGGGTTATCCTGGGCGAAGGTTGCAGCGCTGAACGCGATGGATGCAAGAATTAAAAGTGTTCTTTTCATATTGTGGTTTTAAAATTCACAACACGAAAAAACAAAGAAATGACCGGGCCTGTGTTAAGTTAATGTTAAGAAAGAGCGGCAATTAATTCCCCATAGGAGAATTTGACTCTGCGAAGAATAACCCATGACTCGTTCTTTTCAAACCTCGGCCCGATTTCTTCGGCATCAACGGATGGATGAATGATGAGATAGGAGATATTGTGAACGTGAACAATTGCTACGGACTTACACAAAACCCGATTGAAAGTCCGAACAACTTTAAAGCTCACCAGGCATTCCATAATAAAAACGACCGGTGAAAATCTCATCGGTCGTTTATGTTTTACTCCCCACCGCCTTCCTCTTTCTTCTTATGCTTGAGCACTTTTGCCTCCATATGGAAGATGATCTCCTCGGCCATGTTCTTGGCCTGGTCACCCACCCGTTCCAG
>DATDFI010000630.1:0-3841 GCA_036522695.1 Bacteroidia bacterium
ACAGCTCAAGGGGAATTCGTCCTACAATTCGATGCCCGGAAATAAAAAATCGATGAAGCTGCAATTCAATTACGTGATCAGCGGGCAGGATTGGGACGGCCTGAAGGAGATCGTGCTTAACAACGGCTTTAAAGATCCGAGCTTTATCCGCGAAAAACTTTACCTCGATTTCCTGAACAGGAATTACGTACATGCCCCGCGCTGCACCTATGCCAACGTTTACATCAATAATGTGTTATGGGGCTTTTACACGCTGGTCGAGTCGGTAACAACAAAAAAATTCCTCGATGATCATTTCAACGATAAGCGGGGAAACCTTTTCAAAGGGGATCCGCAGGGATCGCTGCAATGGTTGGGCAGCACGCCTTCGCTCTATTACAATAATTACGAGCTGAAAACGAACACCACGCAAAACAACTGGAGCGACCTGGTGCACCTGGTCGATAAGCTCAACAACACTCCGGCTTCCGGCCTTTACGATTCACTGGAGACCGTACTCGACTCCTGGACCTTCATCAATTGCTGGGCGGCCAATATGCTTTTCGCCAACATGGATTCATACCAGGGATCGGGACATAATTATTACATCTACCACGATTCACTTACCAATAAATTCAAATGGATATCCTGGGATGTGAACGAGGCCTTCGGAAATTTCCAGATGATGATGAACACCACGCAGATCGAGAACATGAGCGCGTTCTTTATCCCTAACCCGTCCACCAATCGTCCGCTCGAGATGAAAATGCTGGCCGATCCGACTTATAAACTGCACTACATATGGGCGCTTTGTAACATGACGCAAAACGATTTCACTATCGCCCATATCGATGGCATTATCGACAGCCTTGCGAATGTTATCCGTCCTTATGTATATGCCGATCCCCAAAAGCAATTCACTAACCAGCAATTTGAAGATAACCTCACCATGAATGTGGGGAATGTTCCCGGCCTTAAACCTTTTGTTTCCACGCGCAGGAATGCTCTTATGAATGAGTTGGCGAATTACGGCTGCTACCTCAGCGTTCCGGAACAGGAGCAAAAAGAGTTAACGCTTTATCCCGTGCCTGCCAATGGGGAAATTTTTCTTCAACTTCCGCAAAGCGAAACTGAAATAAAGGTAAATGTCAGCGATATGCTGGGTAAAACCATTCTATCGGTAACGGCAACCAATACCGATCGGGTTCGTCTTGACCTTAGCGCGTTGCCGGCCGGGCTGTACACCGTGAATGTGAACAATACCCTGTTCAGAAAAATGGAAGTGCTGCATTAAGGACCCCGCTTCGCGTTTCGGATTTTAGTAACTTTAATATTCGAAAAAAACGCGCAAGCCTTGAAACGTTTTTTACTGCTCCTTCCCGCTTTCCTTTTCGCACCCGCGCTCATCCCCGCGCAAATACTCATTAACGAGGTTTCCAGCGCCACCACTTCTTTTGCAGATGAGGACGGTGACCAGGAGGACTGGATAGAATTTTATAATCCCGGTTCCACGGCCGTAAACATGCAGGGCTACACCATCACCTGCACCGAAGGACAAAAAAATCACACCTGGACCTTTCCCTCCGTTTTCATCAAGCCCAACGGCTTTCTCACGATCTTCTGCTCCAAAAAAAACCGCAGCACCTGGTTCGACCACTGGGAAGTTCCTGTGTATGCCAACAATCCCTGGAAATATTTTGTCGGCTCGAGCGAGCCTCCTTCCACCTGGCGCGACATCACTTTCAATGACGGAAGCTGGCCTACCGGCATCGGGGGAATTGGTTATGGTGATGGCGTTGACTCCACCGTGATCGCCCCTACCGTATCCTTATATATGCGTAAATCTTTTTTTATTGCCGATACGAGTAAAATCCCCACCGCTGCGTTTTTGCTCGATTTTGATGACGGCTTTGTGGCATACCTGAACAACGTGGAGATCGCGCGCTCGAATGTAGGCGTATATGGCGATCATCCCCCGCACACCACCTTCGCTTATAATGAGCACGAAGCACAGATGTATCAAACGGGAAATTTTTCGGCCGGGTACTTCATCGATCCCCGCGTGGTGGACTCGGCACTTAAGCCGGGCATGAATGTGCTTTCCATACAAACGCACAATTTCAGCAGCGGGCTTGATGACATGAGCATGATCCCCTATTTCCTCATCGGGGTGAATGACACTACGGTCACTTATTTTCCGCTTGCCGCCAACATTCACCTGCACACCAACTTTACGTTGAACAGCGCAGGGCAAACGCTTACGCTGAAAGATGCCGCAGGAAATGTTCTCGACCAGGAAACAATTGGTGTAATGCTGATGAATAATACGCGCGGTCGCAGGCCTGATGGAACCAACAACTGGTGCCTGTTCGATGACCCAAGCCCCGATTCAACCAATAACACTTCCGCTTGTTACTCGGGTGGATATACAGGCCAGCCCACGTTCACTTTACCCGCGGGATTTTACACCGGCACTCAAACCATAGGGCTCAATGCGGCCCCTAACGAGATCATCCATTACACTACCGATGGAAGCGTTCCTACTTTCTCGTCCCCTGTTTTTTCGGGACCCATCACCATCACATCCACCAAAGTGATACGCGCGCGCACATTCCCCACCAACTCCAATTACCTGCCGGGACTTGATGTGGTGAACACCTATTTCATCAATGAAAATGTGACAGTGCCTGTGATCTCGCTCAGCACCGATTCGTTCAATCTTTTCGATTATAATTATGGCATTTATGTTTTCGGACCCAATGCCGACCTGAGCACTCCTCCTTATTTCGGGGCCAATTTCTGGCAGGGATGGTCGAGACCCGCACATGTTGAGTTTTTTGACGCAGGCGGGAACCAGGGCTTCGAAACACATTCCGAAATAAAGATCCAGGGAAATTATTCCAAAGCCTGGCCCCAGCGCGGTTTTTCGGTAAAACCAAAAGATGATTATGGTGGAATAGTAGATATCCCCTACCGGCTTTTTCCAGACAAACCCATCAGCAAGTATCGTTCGTTCAACATCCGCAATGCCGGTTCGGACTGGAACACCTGTCACATGCGCGATCGCCTGAATCAAAAGACCGTGCAGCGGATGATGAACCTCGACATCATGGACGGAAGACCCGCGGTGTTATTCATCAACGGGCAGTATTGGGGATTATACGAATTGCGCGAGAAGCAGGATAAAGATTACATAGCAGGAAACCACAACGTGAATGCCGACAGCCTCGACTTTCTCGAATTTGACGGATCGGTGATCGAAGGAAGCAACAAGGGTTTCCTGGGAATGGTGAATTACATCGGGAACAATAACATGAGCGTGCAAGCGAATTACGATTCGGTGACAAAGATGATCGACATTAAGAATTTTGCGGATTACTTCATCACCGAAACATACATCTGCAATATCGATTGGCTGGGAACTTACACCAATAACATCAAATACTGGCGTACCAGCAACCCGGTTGGTAAATGGCGTTACATGCTTTGGGATACCGACCTCTCGCTCGGGTTTTTGCCCTGGTACGATGGCAGTGACACCACCAATATGCTGGGCCGTGCCATTAACCCAACAGTTTCCAACCCGCATTCCATCATGCTTAAATCCCTGCTCAACAATACAGGATTCAGGGATTATTTTGTGGACCGCTATTGCGATGCGATGAACACGATCTTCAGGCCGTATAAGTTCATCGCGAAATCGGAGGACCTGCACGATGAGATGCTGCCGGAAATGGGAAGGCAGTTCTTGCGCTGGGGAAACCAATCGCCCATGCCCGGTGCCATCGGCCGCGCCAATGATGTTCCTTCCTGGGAATACGAGATCGATTCCATGCAGCTGTTCATGAACAACCGGCCCGGT
>DATDFI010000631.1:0-2502 GCA_036522695.1 Bacteroidia bacterium
ATGCCCGCATTCATTTGTTCTTCGAGTTCCTTTTTGCGCGCTTCCATCCGGGGTATCTCCTTATCCAGTAATTCATATTCCCGTTTCTCCCCGAACGTAGGCTTTCGTTTCCCTGCTGTTTCGGTTTTTATGTCTTTTGGAACAGGGATCTCTTTCTCCACCCTCGTCACGCCCTTCTCTTCTTTTTTTTGCTCCTGCGCCCACTCCCTGTACTGCGAATAATTTCCAGGGAAATCCTTGATCTCCCCATCTCCTTCGAATGCAAAAATGTGATCGACCAGGCGGTCCATAAAATAACGGTCGTGCGAAACGATGAGCACGCACCCCGCGAAATCGGCCAGGAAGTCCTCCAGCGTGCTCAGGGTAATGATGTCAAGATCGTTGGTAGGCTCGTCAAGGATCAAAAAATTGGGATTGCGGATGAGCACCGTGCACAAATACAACCTGCGCTTTTCTCCTCCGCTCAGCTTCGAAACGTAGGTATACTGCATCTCGGGAGGGAACAAAAAACGCTGCAGCAGTTGCGAGGCCGAAAGCTGCATGCCGTTCGCCAGCGGAATGTATTCGGCAATGTCCTTCACCACTTCTATCACACGCTTGTCGTCCCTCAGCGTTAAACCCGTTTGCGAATAATAACCGAACACCACCGTTTCACCCGTCTGTATTTTTCCTCCGTCATATGGCTCGTTACCCAGGACCATGTTCAGGAAAGTGGACTTCCCGCTGCCGTTACGGCCAATGATCCCTATCTTCTCCCCTTTCTTGAACACGTACGAAAAATCATTCAGTATTTTTTTATCACCGAAAGCTTTTCTCAGTTTTATCAGCTCCAGTATTTTTCCTCCCAGCCTTGTCACTTTCACTGCGATCTCGAGCTTATCCTGCTTTTTCTTTTGCAGGGCTTTCTCTTTTATATCATCAAAAGCATCTACACGCGCCTTCGCTTTGGTTCCTCGCGCGCGCGGCATCTTGCGCACCCACTCCAGTTCGCGCCTGTACAGGTTGCGCGTTTTATCCAGCTCGCTCGCCTGCGACTGCTCGCGCTCGGCTTTTTTCTCGATGTAATAACTGTAATTGCCTTTGTAGCGGAATAAGTTCCCGCCTTCGAGTTCAATGATCTCGTCACACACGCGGTCCAGGAAATAACGGTCGTGCGTCACCATCAGCAGCGAAAGGTCCTGCAGCGAGGCAAAATAGCTTTCCAGCCACTCCACCATTTCCATGTCGAGGTGGTTGGTAGGTTCATCTAAGATCAAAAGATCGGGCTGCTGGATCAAAACCTTCGCAAGCGCCACTCGTTTTACCTGTCCGCCCGAGAGCGTGCTCACCGCCTGCTCCACATCATTTATGCCGAGCTGCGTCAAAATTTGTTTGGCCCTGGATTCATATTCCCAGCAATGCAGGTCCTCGATGCGCTGCTGCGCTTTCATCAGCGATTCAAAATTCTTTTCGGAAGCATCTTTCTCGCACAATTGAACAAAATGCTCGTAGTCGCGTATCGCGTTCAGCTCGGGCGTATCGCCATCGAATACCACCTGTAAAACATTTTTGCGCGCATCCAGCTGCGGGTCCTGCTCGAGGTACGTTACGCGCTGATCATTCCTGAACACCACGCTGCCGCTGTCGGGCGTGTCCCTGCCTGATAAAATATTGAGCAGGGTGGTTTTGCCTGTGCCATTCTTTGCCACCAGCGCCACTTTTTGTCCCTTGCTTATTCCAAAAGAAATGCCCTTGAACAGGACTTTTGGTCCAAAACTCTTGCTGATATTTTCGACTGAGAGGAGATTCATTTATTCACTATCGAATTTAAAGGAGCGTGAAGATACGAATTCATCCTGCTCATTATTTGAAGCGGACGGTTTTCCCTGCGTGGCAAGGGATATTCCCGTCACTGCGTCACGCCACATGGTGGCGTGTAAAGTGCCGGGGCTATGCTCAACGGTCAGTGCTTGGTGGCACCGTACATTCATAAACATAAATTCATTGATAATGCTTATTGCAGCACGATCTTTTTCGTGCAATGCTGCTCCCCACAAATGATCTCCACAAAGTAAATCCCCTTTGGCCTGTCGCTGAGGTTGAGCGTGCGGTGGTATGAACCAGTGAAGGAATTACAACATTCAGTAAAAACAGTTTGGCCGAGGGTATTGGTGAGTTTCAATTGCAGGTTTCCTTTTTGATTCGAAGAAAAATCAAAAGTAAAATCATCAGCAGATGGATTGGGGTAAATTTTAACCTCTGCATTAGCTTTAACCACTTCCCCGGCAATATCGGTCATTACATTTTCTGCAATTTTAACAACTCCATATCCCACTCCCGCCCAAATGTAATTCTGGTATTTCATTACTGCCGAGGGTCCATAAGGAACCGTATCAGTAATATGACACCACTGTCCCCCTCTAAATAGAAATAATCCGTAATATTCATCGGATCCATAGAGACCATAAGTATGAGGAACTGAAAACACGTTATCATCTACAATAAAAATATAACGATGGTCAC
>DATDFI010000632.1:0-11467 GCA_036522695.1 Bacteroidia bacterium
ATCGTTAGGATCCACCACGATATCTTTTGTATAATAATCCATTCCCGGGTCCGAAACATCCGTCCATGAATTTCCGGCAGGATCATAAATGTAACAGCCCGAGCTCGCAGTGAAAGTGCCCGAGGAATTTCTTCTTCCTGAAAAGGTGGCAACAAGTTTTCCGTCATTCAAGACAACGAGGGAGAAAGGATGTTTCTCGGTGCGGGGCGGGTCGGCCAGCAGGGTCCAGGTGGAAGAAGAAAGGTTCTGAAGATCGTTGCAGATGTAAATTCCTCCAGTGCCGTTCCCTCCATTGTAATGGATCACGCTTGCATAAGCGCGGTTGGGATTATTGGGATCCAGCGCTATCCAAACCACAGGATGGTTAAAGTTGTGCAGCAGGGTCCATGTTTGTCCGTTGTTATTACTGTACAGGATTTTTCCGTTCGCATCTGTTCCATCGAGTATGGCATCCTGCAATCGCGTGGTTTCATACATGTCGTGGATGTTGGAAGTGGCCACGTATAAAGTGCCGTTTCCTCCCTGCGCCATTCGATACATAGTATTAGCTGTGGAGCCGGTGTAATTGAAGGACCATGAGTTTCCTGCATCGGTACTGCGAATGCCGCGAATATCCGTATAGCATGAAAAAATATTGGACGAGTTGATGAAATGTACCTGCCAGCACGAAGTATTTTCCAACCCGATGCTGTTGTAGCTCTGGTTGGGAGGTGTATTGGCGTTGGCCGGGTGCTGGTTTGCTGTATTTACATAAGCCTGTTGCCAGGTAGTTCCTCCATTGGAAGTTTTATGTACGAATCCAAAGTCACCGAAAATTACGGTGCCCGAATTATTAGGAGCCACTGCCATTCCGAAGGGGCATTCCCCGAATCCCCACCCGCGGTCACCGCCTGTACCGCTCCAGCCCGTAATGATGTTTTGGTTGGAAGCCGTGATAAAAGTTTCACTCCACAAGCCACCCGCGTTCGTGGTCTTTTTAATGCTGGGATATGAATTGCTGTTGCTTCCCCCGAGATAAACAGTATTGATATCGTTACCCGCCATTCCAACGAACATGGGAAAATCCGTTCCAACGGCCAGTCCGTTCATTTTCGGTACCCAGTTACCGCTCCCGTAATCGCAGGAATATACGCCTGCCATAAATCCCCAATAGTCGCTGCCCACAACGCCCACGTAAACATTTCCCGCCAGCGAGGTGAGGCAAAAAAATCGTGTTACATTCCCCACCTTTCCGGCAGCAAAACTGAAGATCTGTTCCCCATTGCCAAGACCGCTGATGCTGGCAGTGCTCCAGCTTGTACCTGCGTTGGTGGATACCAGGACCCCATCATTTGTCCCTACATATATATTGTTGCCATCAAAAAAAACTCCGCCCACCACATTGCCTGCGCCATTGTTCAGGCAGGTGTGAAAAAGAGTGAAGGTATTTCCACCGTCATTGGAAAAATAAATTTCCCCGTAAAACGAAATGACCACGCGTAATGGATTATTGTAATCCACATCTATCGTGTAAACATCCGAGTTGGGGTCCGGGTTCCCTGCAAGCGTATTCCAGGTTGCCCCGTTGTCCGTACTTTTCACCGGTGTGCCGATGTCGTTGATGTAACTGATCCCGTAAAGCAGGTTAGCCGTAGAGGTAAAGCGCACGGTGGAACTGTGACCGCCCTGGAATTGCAGGAAATGCACCTGCGAATAGCTTTGACCGAAATCCGTGGTATGGTACAAGGCGCTCATGTCCGATGCAACGTAGTATTCGCTGTTGTTGGCAGGATTGATGCTTGGTGCAAAAAATGCTCCGCCTCCGCCAATGCCTGTGATGTTCCAGCTGGCAGGTTGTGCAAATGCAGCGAGAAAAGAAAAGAGGAGGAGTGAGGTGAGAAGTGCTTTTTTCATTTCATGGGTTTTACATAACTAAAATATGAAATTCAGCGGGCATACCCAAAATAGTTTTTGAGAAGGTGGCAGGTGCAAGGGAGCTTGATGGGAGCTGAACTTGTGGCATAAAATATTATTTATGTTAAATCCCTCACTGGTTTGATAGCAAGAAGAAGCTTTGGACCAACATGGGTTTCCGGTTCTTTATTTTAGAAAGAAATAACCAAACCAGCCTGCCTGAGCAAACTGGCCAGATGACTCAGGCAGGCTTCTATTAAAGCTGTCGAAAGACGAGGCATCACGCCTTCGATTCAGTATATTTGCAGGAGATACAGGCATAATGCGGAAAATTCTTTTTTTATTTTTTCTAACCTTAACACTTGTTTCGAATGCCCAATCGAAAAAGTACCCGAGCTTATTGTGGGAGATCAGCGGTAATGGTTTGAAGACCCCGTCCTATTTGTACGGGACCATGCACGTGAGCAACAAACTCGCATTCCATCTCAGCGATACTTTTTTTATCGCACTTAAGGGCGCGGATGTGGTGGCGCTGGAATCGAGCCCGGAGTTGTGGATGCAGGATATTTATGCGGAACAGGACCCGTCTTCGCATGTTACAAGCTATCTCGATAATCCGTTTCTCGGCTCGTTTGGAAATTTTTACGGAGGATTTTCCATCGACCCTCCTTCTCATGAAGTGCTCACCAAAGCTTTGTCCACCGACCCGGGTATTGCCGATCAGCTGCTGTATCGTTACGGTTTCCAGGATGCGAATTTCGAAGAAAGCACTTACCTCGACCTTTTCATTTTTCAATCGGCAAAAAAAATGCAGAAGCCGGTGGCCAGCCTCGAAGATGTGATCCGCTCCGAAGAGCTGTACGCTTTATCCACCATGCCCGATAAGGACCGCGATTTTCGCGATTACAATTACATGGATATGTACAATATCCAGGACAAGATAGAGGATGCATATCGCAATGGTGATCTCGACCTGATGGATTCGCTGACGCGTCTTTCCAATCCCTCTAAAAATTTCCGGCACTACCTTATCAACGAGCGCAACAAGATATTCGTGCACAGCATGGATTCCATCATGAAACTTCATTCGCTGTTCACAGGTGTGGGTGCTGCGCATTTGCCGGGCGACAGCGGGGTGATCACGATGCTGAGGAATATGGGATACAGGGTCCGTCCTGTTATGGCTAAGGTGACAAAGAAAAGTGTGAAGCAGATGGACGATCTTCAGCAAATGAAATTGGATCTTCCTCTTTCGCCCGTTGTTTCCAACGATTCGGATTTTGTGATGGATGCGCCAGGGAAATTGTACACGCAGTCTTCTTACGAGGGATTTCACCAGCAATTTTATCCCGATATGGTGAACGGCACTTATTATATGGTGCGAACGATGGTCACGTATGCAAAGTTACGCGGGATGAGCAGGGCGGATATGATGAAGAGTGTGGATAGTCTTTTGTACGAAAGTGTTCCGGGGAAGATCCTGAAGAAAACCGAGATCATTTCCAATAATGGTTACCCGGGTGTGGATGTCACCAACCGCACCAAACGCGGGGATATACAGCGCTACAGGATATTTGCTTCCGATAATGTGCTTTACATCTTCAAACTTTCATCAACTGGCGATCACCTCGCGGGTAAGGAAGGGGATAAGGTCATGAATTCCATAAAGTTCCCGGCAGAAAAGAACCAGGGCTGGAAGAAAATCTACCTGAGAGGTAAAAGCGTGGAGGTGGAGATGCCGGCCGGCACCGAAGACCTCTCCATCGCATCTTCTTATTACACCTCGAAGAGCTTCTCACGCAGTTCGACCGATGCCGCTGACAGCACTGTTTATCTTTTCGAATGCCGCTGGCTCGATGATTACAACTTTATTGAAGAGGATACTTTTGAATTGAGGATGATGACCGAGAATTTCACCCGCGACCTGGGATACGATCTTGTTTCTTCCGGGCTCAGCGTTTACAATAAATATCCCTGCTATGACGCAACATTTAAGGATAAGAACGGTAAACAATTATTCGTTCGTGCTGTTCTTAATGGGCCTGCGTATTATTTGATGGCCAGTTTTTCGAAGAATGGAAAAAGGTCCGGGCGGTTCTTTAATTCCCTGCAATTCAGCCAACCTTCCTGTTCCGGGAAGTTGAAAGTATACACCGACTCCACGATGAAATTCAGCGTGAATGCCATGGTGGACGAAAGAAAGCCGGGAAAGTGGGATTCCTATCGAAAGCTGGTAGAGCAATACAGGAAAAACTATGACGGGTTGTCGGGGAGGAACAGGCGCTATTACTACCGGGGGTATTTCGATAATGACAATACCGGTACCATGACCTTCGCTTCGCCCCTGAGTGATGAAAAGGTTGCGCTTTATTATTTCCGTTACAGCGAATTCTATAAGCAAAAGGACAAGGCTGATTTCTGGAAGCACGAGGAGTGGAACGGGATGATCGTGAAAAAGGAGGTGAAGGAACATGATGGGATCACGGAAATGAATGTGAAACTTTCGGACACGGCCAGTTCAAGGCAGATCCTGGCGCGCATCATTTTGTATAACGACCGAATGTATTCCCTCTATTCCTGCGTGGATACGATCAACGGTCCGGGAGAATTCGTGCGTGCGGTCTTCGACTCATTCAAACCTTTGCCGGATACTGCAGGCGGGGATATTTTTTCGGATAAGGGCGAAAAATATTTCCGGTATCTCCTTGGCAAGGATTCATTGAAGCGTGACAAGGCCATAGGAATGCTCAGCGAAGTAAAGATAGATGACAAACATGCGGACGATATGCTCCGTTACATGCAGTCCGATGATTTCCAGAAGAACGACCCGGATGTGCGCATGGATTTTTATGAGAAGCTCGGGACCCTGCATACCCCGTCCGTTATTCAATTCCTGAGTAAGAAGTACAAGGAGTCGGGTGATTCTTCCTCCATGCAGTTTGCGGTGCTCCACGCTTTGGCCCAACAGCAAACCACTGCTTCGTATAAGGAGTTGTCGGACCTGCTTAAATATGAAACACCGCTTACTTCGGAAAAAGAAAAGGTGAATACTCTTTTCTCTTCGTTCTATGATTCTTTGGGCTTATCCGCGGCTCTTTTTCCTTCGTTTTATGAGTTACTCCGGTACCCGGAGTATAAAACGAATGTGCTCGACCTGCTGGCCGCTTTAAAGGACAGCGGAATGATAAAACCTGAGGCTTACGTTTCGCAAAAAAGTTTTTTCCTGAAGGATGCCAACGAGGAGCTGAAAAGCTCGCTGAATGACAATACCTATAATTCGGGTGGGAATGATGCGTTGACAATGATGAATATGCAAAAGCAGCTGCTGAAGAGTTACCGCAATATGCTTAAGGGATATAACCGTGATGTATATGACCAGCTTTACGGAAGCAATGCGAACAGGGGCGATATGTTGTATGATTACTCTTCATTACTCATCCCGTATTACGATGAAGAGGGTGCGAAAAAATTTTATGAAAAGATCTTCCGTTCGGGAAGCAGTGATTTCAAGATCCGCACGGCCGTGTTGCTGTTGAAGAACGGGAAGGAGGTGAACGACAGCATCTGGAAGAATTATTCACAGAACGTTCAGCAGCGCGTGGAACTTTACCGGGCTTTGGAGGCGATCGGGCGTCTTGATAAGTTCGATCCGAAATATAAAACACAGGAAAGTATAACGCGTGCCCTTGTTACTCCTGGCTCGTCCTATTATTCGGGCCTGTATGGAAATTACAACCCGGAAGAAAGAACGGAAAAGCAGGAGCCCGATTCAGTGGTGTTCATATGCAAAAAGTATATCCTGAATAAAGAGGGAAAGGGCTATGTTTATTTTTACAAGAGTAAAAGCGCAGGTAAAAAGGATTGGTACCTCAGTTATAACGGGTACCAGCCCAGCGATACTTCAAAGGTGAATTGCGATGCGGATGTGAAGGATGATTATATCCGTATTGATGATGAAACGAAGGTCGATAAGCAGATCGCGAAGGTGATGCATGATCTTGCCTTAAAGGGCCACAGGCGCACTGGTGAAGGCCTCGATTACATGAACCCCAATAAGCATTTGGATTGGGGAGATTTTTGAGGGTGGCAAAATATTTTTTCTTCCTTTCAGTTAATCCAGGCGTGAAGCACTTCCATCCCTTTACTTTCTTTTTTCTTCTCCTCACTTATTTCTCCGGTGCACAGAAGAAGGATACGGTCGCATTCGATCATATTTTCGGGCAGGGGCGGGTAAAGCCCGTAGATGAGATCATGGCTTCTGAGAATGATCCGCGGCTGAACGGGTATTGGAAATTCAAAAAGCTTTTTTGTGTCGATGAGGGTAACAGGCATTTCAAGACGGATGTAAAGGACACTTCTTTCCATATTATTGCATTTTTTCCTGATCACACCGCCATGTTCAATACAAACGATAAGATCTTCTGGACCATTTCTTCAGGCGGGGATTCTATTGTCCTTTTTCAGCAATGGAACGAGAAATTGGCAGAACATTATTATTCGCTGCGAATTTCCAGGCTGAGGAGAAGAAGGCTTACACTTCTCCTGCCACGATCACAATTTAAGGATGCAAGTGGTAAAGTTTGTGATTGTAAGAATTCAATAATAGTATTGAGGAAAACCAAAAAGATCAGGGCGATCTTTTAGAGAATAAAAATGAAACCATAAAGGACACTAAGGTATTCACAAGGGCCGCAAAAGCTTTCCCTGTGCTTCTCTATGCCCTCCGTACCCCAGTGGAAATTTTAAAGGTCAACAAGGAAGCGATAATGCAGCTTCGCATCTTCGCCAGCATAATCCACTCCAATACGTGGACCTTTTATAATTTGTTTGGGAGAAATATTTATCCCACGATCCTCTATCCATATTTTATTTCCAAGCAGGTCCAGTCCCGAATGCCCGGTAAGGATCCCGAGCGCTTGCGATACGGTCCCTGGTCCACCGGAAAAGGTTTTGTCGATTTTATCTTTCAGCCTTCTTTCTTTCATTGTTTTAATCCCGTCCAGGGGCTTTATTGCGCGTACCAGGACTGCATGCGGCTCACCTTTTGCATTGGTGACCACATTAAATAAATGATGAATGCCATAACAGAGATAAACATAAGCCGTCCCGCCTTCCCCAAACATTATTTCCGTACGTTTTGTCCTTCTTCCTCCGTATGCATGCGAAGCGCGGTCGATCACGCCTGCATACGCTTCCGTTTCGGTAATTATGCCGCTGGTGAGTTTCCCATTGAATTTTGTGCACAATACTTTCCCGAGCAGGTCCTTTGCCACCTGTACTACGTCATTTCTTAAGTAAAATTCACGTGGTAGTTTCATGGGTGCTAATAACGAATGAAAACAAATGCAACTTATTCTTCCAAATGGAATTCCTGAACGAAATGGACCCTGGATGATTCGATCTTCTGGGTGCAAAGGTAGGAAAGGAAGACGTAAAAAGAGGCGCCCCCGGGTGACAGGTCTAAAAAGGCGCCTGGAGACCTGCCTATTTTTTTATGGAAAATTCGAACCAATAATTGTTGCCGGGCAGGGCTAATTCTCTTTTTAATTTGAATTTGTTAAGGCGCATTAATTTGATAAGCTCATCTTTTGTCATCGCCCCTTTGCAGAGATGCGGGTTCGAACCGCCATTGTCCTTTATTGTTTCAAACAAGATCAGTTCTGCGCCAGGCTTCATGATCCTTTTTACATCAGCAAGCATTTTATCCGGGTTGGCAAAATGATGAAGTGCGTCCCGCAGGACCACCTTGCCGAAGAAATGGTCGGGAAGATTCGTACAGCTATCGTTGCCGATGGTGACCTGGAAAGTATTGGTGATGCCTTTTCCTCTTTTACCCGAGCAAATGACCTTCATGCTGTCGAGCCCGGTGAAAGCTTCGCCTGTTATATCATTTAAATAAAACGTTACGGAGTCGGAGAAAAGGGAATACATGCATGGATAATAACCGTCATAACTCCCGATGTCCGCAACGGTGTCACGGGCTTTCAATTGAATGAATCGCAGGTCGTTTTTCACCCGGGTAAAAATGGAATCCTTAGTGATGCCGGCCGGTTGGAGTAAAACATACCTGGGGCCCGGTCCCCGCGTTTGGGCCGGAATGCGTGCCGAAAGAATTAAGATCAAAAACAGGATGACGTTCCTCATTTTATTCCTTCGTTTCAGGTCCAGGTATTCAAGGCCTCAATTGATTATTTCACCCTTGTTGTTGGCCAGCCGTTCTTTCCATTGCCGGATCTGTTCGGGTGTTTGCCTGACCCATTCCTTTAATTCCCCAACGATCTTTAAAGGTTCTGCTGTGCGATAGGATCTTGTGGGGTTGCCCGGAAATTTTTTGTTCGTAACGTTAGGGTCGTTCTCAAAACTGCCTGCCGGCTCAACGATATAAACACGTTCACGTCCATCGCCCCCGGCAAGGGCTGCAGCAAGCCCGGCACCGTTGGGCAAAGCGGTGAAATAAATGTGGTTCATAGTGAGATCCGCCTTGTAATTAGATCCGAAGCCGGGCTTTAGCAGGTCGCCAATTTTCAAGTCGGCTCTTGTTCCGTGGTAAAAGGGGCCTTTGTCGGAAGGGCTTTTCTCGGGCAAGGCGGCTAACTCAAAATTCTTTTTTGCGTTAGCATGATCGCCCGACTCCTCATAACATTTTGCAATACCCGAATAGAGGAGGGGCAAGGCGGGTTCGGAAACCTCGTTATTCAGTCTTAATGCGAGCTGTAAAGTTGTTTCGAGCCATTTTAATTTGTCGCGCACATCATTTTGATGCCGGGATATAAAATGTGCGGCAAGGAATTTCTCAAGATCGTTTATGGCTTCGCTCCATGCCTGGAGAAAAAGCTTTGCAGCTTCTCCCGGTTTGCCGGTCTCCTCCATGGCCATACCCTGGAGGCAGAGCTTAACCACATTGTTGTTCGGGCTGAATTCCATTTGTTTCAAAGTTTCTATTCGGAATGAGCAGTGAAATTTTTTCCATCATAACTGCACAGTCCTATGTTCCTTGTTCCGAACCACAGTTTCCCGGAAGCATCTTCAACGATGCAGAAAACACCGTTATGAATGAGACCATCTTTTGTAGTAAAGCGCCTGAATGATCTCCCGTCAAAACGCCACACACCACCGTCTTCACCCATTTGCCCGCTCCCCAGCTCGGTACCTATCCATAGGTTCCCTGAACGGTCGAATTGAATGCTGCTGACACTCCCATTATCGATCCCCGCTTTTTCAGTGATATTGATAAAATTCTTTCCATCATATTGAAGTACCCCGCGGTGCCGGGTCGCGAAATAAAGTACTCCATTCGTATCGGCAATTACATTTCGTATCCAGCCATCACCGAAAGGCCTGATACGTTCCAGGGATACTCCGTCATAACAGCAGATCCCTTCTTCACCGGGGAGCATTCCTGAACAAAGCCAAATTTTCCCCGCCCTATCTTCCATTATGCAGTCGATCATTTTGAGCTGCAGGTTCTCTGGATTTGAAATACTCTTGTTGCCTGTAAAACGGGTGAATGTTTTACCGTCATAACAAAAAAGGCCTGATGTTGCACCGAACCAGTATGTCCCTTTTTTATCCCGGTATATGCTCCACACCGCATTTTCTAAAGAAGGAACGCCATATTGATCGATGCTGAATTTATTGGCAGGTAAAATATAGGATGCTCCGTTTTGATCCGGAACTATAATGGGGAAAGAAGCGAAAGTGGTTCCATTGAATTTACACACGCCATACCCGGTTCCGAACAACAGGTCACCATTCACATCTTCTATAATGGCGTAAACATAATTATTACAGAGGCCGTTGCTGACCGTGAATTGTGTGAACGTTTTTCCATCGTACCGGTAAATTCCTTCACCCATAGTGCCGAACCAAAGATCTCCCTTCTTATCCCTGAAGGAGCAATAGATATTGGCAAATTCGGATGTGCCCTGTGTTTTCCTGAGTTTAGGCTGTTCCGGGAATTGCGGTAAATTTTGCACGGGCGATAAGTCCTGGCCATTGCCAGGGTGAACCAGCAGAACAGAAAGGGAAAAAAATGGGATCAAATATTTCATCGTATTCAATATCCTTATTTTTCAAGAATATTTTTCAGGTTCTGCAAGCTCTCATCCATGTCTTTCGGCAGCGCCTTCTCCATCATGGGTATCATGATGTTCACAGGGACCGGTAAACGACCGGCATTGCTCCAGCTTACTTTGGTTTTATTATCCGCTAATGATTCCATCTCCATGATAATAGTGGATGAAGCTTTCATGGGTTTCACAAAACGTATCTCCATTTCAATTCTTTTTCCCTCCACAAGATCTTTAATTTCTTTCTCGCCTTCGCCTGCTGACTTATTTCCCTTCCAGGAATAAACGAAGCCAATAGTGCCATCTGTCCCTTTGTACTCTCTTTGCCTGTCAGGGCCGGCCATAGCGTGCTTGTTGAATTTATCCTGGTTTTCGAGGAATTTAAGAAAGTCAAAAACTTTTTGAGCCGGGGCATTGATGATGATCTCACGTTTCACGTAATGTTGTTTCTTCATCAAAAAAGCGGTGAGCAATGCCAGGACAAGAATGCCTGTGAGTGAAATGAGGATGGTGATGAGGATGTTCATATTACACGATTTTAAGATCTTGCACAGTTCTTATGCAATGTTCCGGCAAAGTTAGTACAATGCGGGATGAGAAATGGAGGCAGGGATTTTATCATCTTGATTTTACAGTCAGTGTTTCAGCATCAGCTTCGCCTCTTTATCGTAAAAGACCTCCTCGTTATCCATAAGCCATTGAATCACCTTCAATGTTTTTTCTTCACGGTGATCGGGAACTGCCAGTACAAGGTCCTTCAGCGTAAGCGGGTGAACGCTCAGCAAACTGATGATCTCCGCCATGATGGCCTCGAATTCTTCGTAGGTGAACACGCTTTTCTTTTTGTCGAGGCATACATCGCACTGCCCGCAATTTTCTGTTTCGGTTTCGTTAAAGTAGGAGAGGAGCAGTCGGCTGCGGCATTTGTCTGTCGATTCGGCATAGTGCAGCATCCAATCCATGCGCCTGAGCGCTTTTTGCTTCCGCTCTTCGTAGTTGGCCTTCGAGATGCGTACGGCCTTCACATCCGCGCGCTCCTGCGTGTACATGATGAGGGGCAATTCGGTTTGGGGGAAGTAGGAAAGGAGCTTGAGCTGGTCAAAATATTCCAGGAGTTTGATCACATTCTCTCTCGATAAGCCGCTCCTGCGCGCGAGGTCGTTCTCGTTTATCTTCACATAATTATCAAAGGTGCCGGTGTACGAGCGCAGGATGAGCTTCAGGAACTCATCGTATTTTGAATGCGCCACCTGGAATTTGTACAGGTCTTCTTTGCTTGCCGTGATGTGTATGCGCGAGGGCTGGTAAATATTTTCGCTCACCGCCAGGTATCCTTCCTTCTCTAAAAATTTAAGCGAGTTAAAAACGGTGACCGGCTTGAATTTATAGTTGCTGCAAAAATCGGAGATGTCGAATTCAAAGGATTGTCCGAGGCCGGACCCCACGGCCAGCCGGTAATAATTGGCCAAAGCCTGGTACACATTTTTTATTTCTTCTGTCTCGGG
>DATDFI010000633.1:0-2104 GCA_036522695.1 Bacteroidia bacterium
AAGCCACAAAGAACATGAGCTGCCCATCGGCCGAAAGGCATGGCGCACCTTCATTGGCCATGGTATTGATCATTGCCCCTATGCTCTTCGCGCTCGTCCACTTTCCATCCACTTTTTTAGAGATGTAAAGATCTTCCTGCATGTGCGAATTGGGATCATCCTTATCCGGGCGAAAATTGCGCGTGAATAAAAAGGTCTGGTCATCGGCAGTGATGGAAGGAAAATATTCGTAACCATCGCTGTTGATCTCCGGGCCCACATTTACAGGATTAAAATCAACAGGATGTTTCATCGCATCGATCGCGAAATCACAATTGCGGATGTCCTGCTCTGTTAAACCCTGCGTGTACGGATCAATGCGGCTCGACTTCAAATACTCCTGCAGGTCGGCTTTTGCATCCTCGTATTTTCCCTGTCCCAGCTCCAGCCGGCCCAGCGTGAACCAGGTCATGCGATAGTAATTGGGGTTTATCCCCACCGATCTTTTTAAGGCTTCAATGGCTTTGTCGTAATCCTTCATATCGCTGTACACATAGCCCATCATGGTATACGCTTCAACAAAATAAGGGTCCTTCTCAATAGCCGACTGCAATTCTATCAATGCATTTTTATTGTCTTTCGAATCGTAAAATTTGGTGGCCTTTTCATAATGCTTTATCGCCTTGCTGTTGGTAGTGGAATACTTACCGGAAGGCTGGGCTTTGCAGGAGAAAACCGCAAGAATAAAAAACAAATGCAATATGTACTTCATAGATCGCTGTTCAATTATGCCGAAGGCATCCCTCCGGTACAAATTCCGTACCTCTTATATAACGGGATCCGGTTTTTTAGATACAATTAACAAATGTGATTTTGTAGATGTTAAGTTGCGATAATCCCGGTAGCTGTCGGGAGCGCCTCTGCCCTTCAGCCCTACTCCATCTCCCATCATCCCTCCTAAGGTATTCCCATGTATTTATGCGTTTGCAGGGAAACATTCCATTGCGGATGCTGCATCACGTATCCAGTGATCAGCGGCATCATTTCGCCCCGCTTGCTCCACTCAGGCTGCAGAAACAATTTACAGCTTTTACTCACTTTGCCTGCATTTTGTTCCGCCCAACGGAAATCATCTTTGTTGTGAACGATGACCTTTAATTCATTTGCCAATTGAAAAATATCATCCAACGGCTGCATTGTCTTTTTCGGTGAAAGGCATATCCAGTCCCATTCACCGCTCAAGGGGTAAGCCCCCGAAGTTTCAATGAAGGTTTGGATTCCGGAACGTTTTAACTCTTTCGTGAGATAATTAAGATCGTACAGCAAAGGCTCACCGCCCGTAACCACCACCGCTTTGGCAGGATACTGCTCTGCATTTCTCACAACAGCATCCGTTTCGGTGAGCGGGTGAAGATCCGCGTTCCAGCTCTCTTTCACATCGCACCAATGGCATCCCACATCACATCCTCCCACGCGAATAAAATAAGCAGCCTTCCCGCTGTTGAAGCCTTCGCCCTGTATGGTATAAAACTCTTCCATCAGGGGGAGCAGCTTTCCTTCTTTCAAAAGCTGTTCTTTTCCCTTTTCCAATTTCAATTCCATGAAAAGTAAAAATACGGAAAATTAAGAGGGGAAGTTTTGAAAATCACTATTTAGGAGCAATGTACCTGCCCGCTTTTTATCATCTTCTGTCCGGCTGCTTGTGCCACTATGTCCACCCCGTAAGAACGGGGAGGCATAGTAGAGGGTCACAAGTATCCGGCCTCCTGCAGAAGTGCTCTTCGCACGCAGCCTGGCTAGGTTGAACGCTGTGGTTTCTCCTGGTACCGCGCAAAAAAAAACGGGACCGCGCGGCATTTAAATGACCGGTCTCAATTCGATGATATCGAACATATCGGAATGAATACCGCTGAGATCGATCTTGCCATTTTTCACCGGCAATTTAAGCTCGGTAAGCTTATCCCAATCGAATTTTACAACTATCGTGAAGCCCGTGAGTTTCGTTTGATCTTCCGTTTTATCCTGCGACCAGAGTTCAAGCAGGTTCGCATCAGGATTGTATTTGTCTTTTTGATCCAGAGGAACAAGCTCCAGCCCTCCAAAAGCCATCTGCATGTTTTCCATG
>DATDFI010000634.1:0-2114 GCA_036522695.1 Bacteroidia bacterium
CTGCTTCACGGTTGATTGCACCCCTATGAACACATCATCACAATCGTCCACGTCAAGTCCACCCCAGGTGAACATGGTATTGGTCACACTCACACTTCCCACCAGCGTACCATTGCTCTTGTTCCATTTTTTCAATGTCGCCCCATCATATGTATAAACAAAGTTGGGACTCACTGCCATGCCATTGAACCCGTTGGCTGCAGCGGTAACGTTGTTCACATAGTTAATACTGGCCACTTCAATAAAAGTATGGTTATCGGAAACCATATAGTTGGTGGGCGAAAGCGTTGCACCGGGCACCTGTAACAAAACGTTATCGAATTGATTCGGGTACGCCTGTGAGCGCGCGGTGGCGAGATAAACATTATTGGCATTGTCCATCGAAAGCAACGCAAAATCATGCAATGCTGTATTTGCATTGAGTACGTTCACAGGCGTCATGTTCACCAGGGTAGTATCGAGCACGCAAGCCTGGTAAGTGGCCTGTGTTCCTCCGCCTGCGATCACCGATTTATGCGTGCAGTTATTGAATACGATCCTCCACATCTCCCCGAAGTTGTTGTTCCCCGGGAACACGGTCACCTGCGCACCTGAATTATCCACCTTGATCACCCTTGTTCCGCCTCCACCGTTAAATCCTTCTACCAGGTAACTGCTCCCACTCGTGCCGTCCACGGCAAAATCACCGTAACACGCACCAAAACATCCGGAAGAATAAAAAAGATTAGCGCTATAGGTCCATTGGATCACACCATTCACATCTAACTTTATTTCCTGCCAGGGATAAGTGCCACCATATATGTAGGTGTTACCTGCAAAATCATATTCTACATCGTATGCCGCATTGTACGTATTGAACGTAGGCACCGTGGTCCAGGGATCGATGATCAGTGTTTGAGAATGATCGTAGCTACCCGTGATAAAACTCACCGTATTGTCCTTGAGTAAAAACTTTGAAGGCATCACATCGCCCTCATTGCCCTGGTAAAAAGCAACCGGGGCATGATCGATGATCTTATCAAGATAATGTTCGACCTCGATATTTCCCTTCGCACTCAATTTCGGCTTGTGATCGCCTGAATATTTCATGCGTACCTGCGTAGCATCCGCCCCGGGATGAACAATGATGGTATACTTGATCCCTTCTTTCCCCTGCGGAAAGATGTATTCCACATCAATGCCGGGATAAAGATCTTTGTAAAGAAGTTTTTTCCAGGCCGCAGCTTTGAAGTAATGCGAATAGGCCGCATCGTTCACATCACCATACGTAAAATATTCCGCGCTTTTGTCCTCCCCGATGATCTGTACACCCGGATTCGAACCTTCCCAGGTCACCTGTTCCGTATGAACGGTCAGTTTGGGCTGTGTCTTTTTTCCACCCGCACTCACCTTCTCTATCGCGTGTTCGCGGTCCTCCTCATCCATCGATTGGTATTCATCGTATCGATACGTAATACCATTGGGTGAAAAATAAAGCTGCTCGCCCTGCATGATCACACCATAGCTCACAGGGGTGTTCTCTCCCGCCTTTTTATCGAACTGCCCTTTATTCTCAATAAATAAGCGATGTTCGAAAACATCGTTCTTGCTCCACTTCGAAATAAAAGGAGGCTTGCTTTTGGGTGTGTTACGGACGGAGGTTTGTGCACCGGCTGCAAATGCAAGCAGCGATGAACCAATAACGGTTGCGGACAGGATGAACGTAAAGTTTTTCAAGATCCGGGATTTTAGGTTAAATGATAACAGAATCAAAAATAGGAAGTAATAGGCAAAATGAAAAATGAGCCTTTGAACACCGGGCACAAAAAAATGCTCCCGTTTTCAGTTTTCACGAGAGCATTTTTCATTCATAATAATAGCGTGCTTATCGCATCAAATGCACAAAGCCCTTGTTGGTCATCTTTTGCGCGTTCGGGTCGCAGCGTGATACATAGCTGCTGATCCAGTAGTAAACTCCGTCCGAGGCATCCTTACCTTTTATCGTGCCATCCCATTGTGTATTGATATCACCCGAGCTGAATACCTGGTTGCCCCAGCGGTCATAGATCAGTATGCTGTAATCCTTCGCATAATATTCTATGAAGCGCTGAGAGGGTATGATGCCTGAATAAGGA
>DATDFI010000635.1:0-4462 GCA_036522695.1 Bacteroidia bacterium
CTTAATCTCAACAAAGAGGCCGAGCCCCATAAATCCATTTTCCTCAAAATTGCAGCCATTGTTTCCGGTGGCTTGCTGATGCTGGTGCTGCTTGCTGCGTTTCGCGGAAGCCAGGTGCTGCCCCTGCCACAGGAAGTGGACAATAATGTAGGCACCATTGAAAATCTTGGTAAAGTATTATTCCATGATTTTTTATTGCCATTTGAAGTTTCATCCGTGTTGTTCCTGGCGGCCATGGTCGGTGCAGTGATGATAGGCAAGGGAAAACCGGGGGAAAAGGAAGTGAACAGTTAAGAAAAGATCAATGAGCACGATCGCAACAATACCTGTAAGTCACTACATTTTTTTGAGCGCCATTCTTTTTGCGATAGGTGTGATGGGTGTTTTGTTCCGCAGGAATGCCATTATTATTTTGATGTGTATCGAGTTGATGTTGAATTCGGTGAATCTTTTGCTTGTGGCGTTCTCCACTTATTTGTCGGATGCGCACGGACAGGTGTTCGTGTTCTTCATCATGGCTGTTGCTGCGGCCGAAGTAGCGGTGGGCCTCGCAATACTTACAATGATCTATAAGAATACAAAATCAACGGATATCGATTTCCTGAATAAATTGAAAGGGTAATGGCCTGGTGCTGCCATTGCCGCTCTTGAATGAATATGATCAAATTAATTGCCTTAGTTCCTCTTCTCCCCCTGCTCGGATGGCTGGCGCTCGGGTTGTTCGGTAAAAAAATGAGCAAGGGCGCAGCGGGTGCCATCGGGTGCATCACTGTGCTGGGCTCTTTCATTTTGTCGCTCGGTATTTTTAATGAAGTGCTGCACAAGCCCGAAGGCGAAACGGTAATGCTTTTCGATTGGATCAGGGCCGGGAATTTTTCGGCAACTTTTTCTTTCCTCATCGACCCCCTGTCTTCACTATTCTTACTCATCATAACCGGGGTTGGATCTTTGATCCACGTTTATTCCACCGCTTACATGAAGGAGGACGAAGGTTTTTATCGCTTCTTCGCTTACCTCAATCTTTTCATCTTTTTCATGTTGTTGCTGGTGCTCGGCAACAATTACCTCATCATGTTCGTGGGATGGGAAGGGGTAGGACTGTGTTCGTACCTGCTCATCGGGTTCTGGTTCAAGAATACCGCTTACAATAACGCGGCAAAAAAAGCATTCATCATGAACCGCATCGGTGACCTGGGCTTTTTGCTCGGCATCATGCTCATCTTTATCACCTTCGGCAGCATCACCTACAAAGATGTTTTCGATATCGCTTCATCTCCCAGCGCAGGATTATCCGGCAGCGCGGTGATCACTTCCATTGGGCTCTTACTTTTTATCGGTGCAATGGGAAAAAGCGCGCAGATCCCGCTCTACACCTGGCTGCCTGATGCCATGGCCGGTCCTACTCCTGTTTCCGCGCTTATCCACGCAGCCACAATGGTAACAGCCGGCATTTACATGGTGGCTCGCTCCAATATTCTGTATACGCTCTCACCGGTAGCCATGGATTTCGTAGCGATCATCGGGGTCCTCACCGCGTTGTTCGCTGCTACCATAGGTTTATTCCAGAACGACATCAAGAAAGTGCTCGCCTATTCCACCGTAAGCCAGCTGGGATATATGTTCCTCGGTTTGGGTGTGGGCGCTTACACCGGTTCTGTTTTCCACGTGATGACCCACGCGTTCTTCAAAGCGCTTTTGTTCCTCGCAGCCGGAAGCGTGATTCACGCCATGCATCATGAGCAGGACATACGCAGGATGGGCGGGCTAAAAAAGTATTTACCTGTCACTTTTGCGACCTTCCTCATTGGCACCATCGCCATCTCGGGTATTCCCCCGTTCGCGGGATTCTTTTCGAAAGATGAGATTCTTGCGCATGCGTATGAGCGCAGCCCCATGTTCTGGTTCCTGGGCGTGATCGGCTCATTACTTACAGCATTCTACATGTTCCGTTTACTGTATCTCACTTTCTTCGGTGAATTCCGCGGAAGCGAAGAGCAGGAACATCATTTGCATGAATCACCAAAGGCCATGACCATCCCCCTTGTCGTGCTGGCCGTCCTTTCGGTAGTGGGAGGGTTCATCGGCATACCCGAAGTGTTCGCAGCCAATTCGCACTGGCTGGAAAAATTCCTTGCCCCGGTCTTTGAAAAATCAGAAGGCCGGTTGTTCTATATTCCCGGATCTTCCTCCACTGAAATGATGCATATGGGCATTGCGGTGGCTGGCGCTTTAGCGATGGCCTGGCTGGCATACCGTTATTTTGTAGCGATGAAAAATGTGCCTGCAGAAGACGAGGAGGAAACTTCGCGCGTGCAGAAAGTGATCTACCACAAATATTATGTGGATGAATTATATGCTGCGCTCATCACAAAACCCATCGACTGGCTTTCGGATAAGTTTTATCGCTTTGTTGAATTGCGTTTTGTGGATGCCACGGTGAACGGAATAGGGAATGGGATCAGGTGGATGGGTGGCGTGGTGCGTTATGTGCAAACCGGCAACGTGGGTTCTTACATTTTACTCATGGTGCTGAGCATTGTTTTGATACTGTTCGTGAAATTACTGTAATGGTTATTTGGACTTTGATCCCGGACAAGCCACGTTAGGATTGTGTGTGCAGCGAGTGAAGGGTCTTCCTTAATGACATGATGAAGTTTTTATGTTGATACTTTTTTTAATAGCATTTCCTCTTTTTGCCGGCCTCTCCCTGCTTTTCATCAAAGGAGAGAACGCGAAAAAAGTCGCCCTGGCTGCATCCATCATCGAGTTGGGAATTGCAATTGCTGCTTTTTTGCAGGTGCGTCACAACCCCGATTCACCCGAATTGTTTTTCGATAAGGAATGGATACGTTCTATCGGCATTCACTTTAACGTTGCGCTCGATGGTATCAGCATGCTCATGGTGCTGCTCACGGCATTGCTCGTTCCTTTCATCATCCTGTCTTCCTTCCGCAGGGAATATGAAAACCCTTCCGCGTTCTATTCACTCATCCTCATCATGCAAATGGCGCTGGTGGGCGTGTTCAGCGCTATGGATGGATTTCTCTTTTACGTTTTCTGGGAACTTGCGCTCATTCCTATCTGGTTCATTTGTTTGTTGTGGGGTGGCGAGGACCGTGCGCGCATCACCTTTAAATTTTTCGTGTACACGCTCGTTGGAAGTTTGTTCATGCTGGTGGGACTCATCTTCGTATTCCTGCACACGCCCAACCACTCGTTCAGCGTGAATGATCTTTATGCTGCGGGAGCATCACTCAGCGGGCCCCAGCAAGGATTCGTGTTCTGGGCTTTCTTCCTCGCCTTCGCAATAAAAATGCCGGTATTCCCTTTCCACACCTGGCAGCCCGATACCTATACCACCGCACCAACCCCGGGCACCATGCTGCTTTCGGGCATCATGCTCAAGATGGGAACATATGGACTGGTGCGCTGGTTGCTGCCGCTCGTTCCTCTTGGCGTGAAGGATTGGGCGAACACGGCCATCATCCTTTCGGTGATCAGCATTGTTTATGCATCGTGTATCGCCATTGTGCAAAAGGATTTCAAACGTTTGATCGCGTATTCATCCATCGCGCACGTGGGACTTATATCGGCCGGGATCTTTTCCATGACCGCACAGGGCATCCAGGGAGGACTTGTGCAGATGGTGGCGCACGGCATCAACGTGGTGGGATTATTTTTTATCGCTGATATCATTTTAAGCCGCACCAATACCAGGCAGATCACGGAGCTCGGAGGAATAAGAAACGTGGAGCCTGGATTCGCTGCATTGTTTTTAATTGTACTCCTCGGCAGTGTGGCCTTACCGCTTACCAATGGATTCATCGGTGAGTTCTTACTGATCAATGGTTTGTACCAGTATGATGCATGGATCGCGATGTTCGCTGGCCTTACCGTGATACTTGGTGCGGTGTACATGTTACGCAGTTACCAGAATGTGATGTTGGGCGAAACCAATTCCGTTACTGCAGGCTTTGCGCCACTAACGGCAAGCGAAAAGACGGTGCTGATCCCGCTGGTGATCCTCATCATCGTAATGGGCGTTTATCCCAAACCACTGATGGAGATCGCGGAGCCGGCTGTACAAAATATTTTGTCCATTATTAAAGGTGTGAAGTGAACTAGTTTATGAATGCGTTAATACTTCTTTCTTCATTGGGTGTGCTGGCCCTGCTGGCCGAGATCTTCAATTTCCGCAAGGTCCTGTTCCCGCTCATTTTGCTGGGCCTGGCCGGTGTGGTGGGCCTGGCTGTTGCCGACTGGAATAACAAACAGTCTTTCTCCCCGGTATTCATGAACATGTTGGTGTTCGATCACCGCGCCATCATCTTTACGGTGATCATGACCGTTACGCTGATGCTGTGGATGCTCATGTCGCGCGAATATTTTGAAGAGCAAAGCAGCGCCACCGATCATTATGCGCTGGTGTTATTTGCGCTCGTGGGTGCGATGGTGATGGCAT
>DATDFI010000636.1:0-9145 GCA_036522695.1 Bacteroidia bacterium
CCAAAACCAATTTCAAATATTTGAATGCTTTTGCCGACAGCAGCGGGAAACCCGACCTGCCCGGGTCCGACTGGGATTTGAATTTCAGCGAACATGACGGCATAACAACGGTAAGGATCACTATCTACAATCAATCTCTTGAACGGATGGAGAAAATGATTGAGATGGGCTTCCAGGGAGGCTTTACCATGACATTGGATTACCTGGAAAAAATGCTCAGGGAAAACAGTCACCGATAGATCTATGGTGGCTTATTCATAGGGAGGCAATTGTTGAGGTGCGAGAGCTTCGTGGCCTGCAAGCTGATCGCCTTTAGTTTTTCACAATCCTTTTTGCAGCACCGGAATGCATTAATTTTGCATCTCCTTATGTCGCTTTTTATTTCTTCCATCAATTCAGGCAGCAACGGCAATTGCTACTATGTGGGCAATAACCAGGACGCGGTATTGGTGGATGCCGGTATTTCCTGCCGGGAAACGGAAAAGCGGATGAAACGTCTCGGCTTGAATATCCAAAAGGTGAAAGCTATTTTCATATCGCACGAGCACAGCGATCATATCAAAGGAGTGGAGGTGTTGTCTAAAAAGTTTCAACTCCCGGTCTTCATCAGCGAGCGCACCTTGAGGAACAGCGGTCTTAAGATCGCCCGGGAGCGCATTCATTCTTTTTCCCATGGCGAAACTATAGAAGCGGGTTCGCTTCGTATTTCCGCTTTCTCGAAATGGCACGATGCAGCCGATCCGTTCAGTTTCACTGTTTCGCACGATGGGACCTGTGTGGGCGTGTTCACCGATATCGGTGCGCCCTGCGAGAATGTTGTGAAGCATTTTTCAAAATGCCATGCTGCATTTCTCGAAGCAAATTATGATGAACAAATGCTTACCGAAGGAAGATACCCCGCTCATTTGAAAAAAAGGATAAAAAGCGATAAGGGACATTTGTCGAACGCGCAGGCCCTCCGGCTTTTTCTAGATCATCGCTCCGAAGCCTTAAGCCATCTTTTGCTTTCACATCTTTCCAAGGAAAATAATCGTCCTGAACTGGTGCATTCGCTTTTCTTACAGCACGCAGGAAATACCAGCATTACGGTTGCTTCGCGTTACAGCGAGTCGCCCGTATATAAAGTGGATGCTGAGGATCATTCGGTCCCGGTGAGCCAGGCGGAACAGCTTTCTTTATTCTGATAGGTCAATCCGAAAATCCCTTGATGTATATGGGTACGAGGAAGGATTCCACCACCGTGCGGTGGGCCTTCGATACATGCTCGTAATAAGAGTTGAGACTTTGATGCATCAAAATGGTGTAGGTCTTCCCCAGTTTTTCGAGGATGGGTTCGATGGAAGCCAGGCGTTTTTTGATCTCTTCTTCACGCTCCTTTCTTTCTTTCGGGAGTTCCCGGTCCAGTTCTGCGGTCCGTTCTTCAAAACCCTTTTCCACATCGCGGTAAAATTCACGCAGTAAAGGATCGGCTGTGAAAGTTTTGATGTGTGAAAAATGAAGGGCTTCCTTTTTCTCTTTTTCGTTCATCTCGGGGTCGGCACCCGAAACAAGCAGGGAGATCAGCACCGGGGCCGATTCCAGTTTTTGTTTTTCCTCAGCGGTGAGTTCACGAAAGGTCATACACTCTTGATTCTTTTTCTTTTGCTTCGTTTAAGCAGGCCGGGCTTCATAAACCCCGGTGTCATGTTTTCTTCCGCAGTGCTCACAACGGGCTTTTGCGTTTCTTCCAGCGCTTTTTGTTTACTGATCGGCTTAGGTTTCAACCTGCGGGTAGTTCTTTTTGGGCCCGTTTTTTTTGCACCTGTCCTTCGCATCATCAACGTCCCCGGTTCAGCGAATCATTATTGCCGGTGCGGTTGGGGTCTATGCCTTTTTCGGTGGACGGGCCGGGAACCGTATGCGAATTGGTGTCACTTCGGTAACTGCCGTGCGGGCCGGGAACATCATCCTTATGTTCGGTGTCTTTCCGGTTATCATTGTAATTTCCGCAGTTGCTTAATGCGAAAGTAATGAGTGTGCCAACAGCCAGGGTTTTGAATGTGCGGGTTTCCATTTTTTATTCTTCTTGCCTTTTCTATGCCAATCAAATGCCAATCCTTTTCATTTGGCCGATTGTTTTTTCAACAGGTCGCGTATTTCCATCAGTAATTTCTCTTCAGCGGTCGGGGCCTCTTCTTTTGAGCCTCCTTTTTCTGCATGCCGCTTTCGCAGGATGTTGATGCCCTTGATAAGCACGAAAACTGCAAAGGCGGTAATGATGAAAATGATGATGGCCTGTATCATCTCCCCGTATTTGATGGCGTTCTCGGGCTCGTGCAGGCGCCCTTGGGGGTCGAAGAGCGCTTTACGTATCACGATCTTTTTATCTGCGAAGTTGAGCCCTCCCGTAAGGTACCCGAGCGGGGGCATGAGTATGCCATGAACAAAAACATCCACGATCTTGTTGAACGATGCTCTCACAATAATGCCCACCGCCAGGTCGATCATATTGCCGCGGACCGCGAACTCCCTGAATTCTCTGAGGAAAGGCATGTCAAATTTTTCTTAACGTTTGTTGACTGAATTTTGTGCCAGTGCGCATTCTTAGTCAGCGGTTGCGGGGAAGGATGTGGAATTTTTTTTACAGTGGGGGAAATGATATTCACTGCCCACACAATGGATTTTCAAAACGGATTTTCACCGGCCCGGTTTATTTTTTCGAAGCCGCTATTATTTTTATTTGGCATAATAATTAAGCCTGTCTGTGAAAACGAATGAAGATGAAACGAAGCAGGACAAATATGGCGCGCAGGTTCCCGGGAATAGAGCGCAACCGGCCGGGATACAATCGCTACAGCGACCGCACGGGCGAGTACTACAGGAATAATTTCCGGGGGCGTGGCGATGAGGATATGAATTACCGCAGCGGTTATGAAGACGGGTTCACTGCCGGTTACAATGCAGGGTACGAGGAGGGCTACAGCGATCATGAATACAATTCTTACCTGGCTTCGCGCGGGCGTGAGCATAAGCGCAGGTGGCGTGGTAAGAAAAGTATGTCGTGGTACTGGTTGTGATCCTTTTAATGATCAGGAGATAAATAATTCCTGGTCTTTTTCTTTCCGCATATCTGCTTTTGACGGCACGAACCTTCGCTCATTCAGTTTGAAGCAATTCCCTTTTGAAAGGATATGCACGCGAAGGTTTTCGATACAGATGGGTTTCCCTTCCTCTGCAAAAGGAATATTGGTGTGACCTATCTTTTTTCCATCGATGATGATCACCATGCCGGAGCCGCGGCACTCCGCGATGTTTCCCTTGCGGATGATGAGCGCGGTATCTTCTCCCAGGCCGATGCCTATACATGTGGGGTTCATCACCACCGCCTGTGCAAGCCTGCCGAAACGGCCTCGCTTGATGAAATGCGTATCAATGAGGCAGCGGTCGATGATACCGAGACCTGAACTGATCTTCACCGCTCCTTTTAATATCGCTTCATTGGTTTCTCCCTCATAGATCATGATCGTGGAAGAGGCCATCGCGCCTGCACTGGTCCCCGCCACCACAAAGTTCGCATCGTTCTGGTAACGGTTCTTGATCACTTCCAGCACATCCGTACCCCCGATGATGGTCGCGAGACGGAATTGGTCTCCTCCTGCGAACATCACCGTGTGTGCCTTCTTCACCCGCTCTACAAACCCGGGATTGCGGTTACGGTGATCGTTGTCGATGTGCATAAAATCCACGCGGTCGAAGCCGATCCTCCGGAACGCATTGCGGTACATGCGTGTCACTTCATCGGGCTCGCTTGAAGCCGTGGTGATGATCTCCATGCTGTGCTCCTGGCCATTCTGACGCGGAATAAGCTCCTTCAGGATCTCGAATTGCTCGAAGGCCTTGTTCTTATTCCTGATCTCCGGTTGGTATTCGTCCCCTTTATCCTCGGCACCGCCAATGATCACCAGTTTGCCTTTGGGTACTTTATTCGCGATCATGGTTCACGAGGCTTTTAAAATAAGAGAGCGGCCGATGGGATTCCCGTTCTTTTTCTCAGGACGCTCAAGCTCCGTGCGAAGCGCATTTTCGGCAAATGCAATGCTCTCTTGCGGATATTCAGTGCTCATGAAAATGAATGAACCGGGATGCGCATTGTTGATGGCGTACTGCATGGCTTCACCCGCATCTTCGATTTGCTTTATTCCTATCCCCGGTTTTACACTTTGTATTCCTTTGATCAGCAGATCGGAGATCTCTTTTGCGGTCCTTCCCCGTAGGTCCTTGTCGTTACGAATGATGATCTCGTCAAATATTTTGGCGCTCAGCTGTCCCACGCGAAAAATATCGGAATCCTTGCGGTCGCCAGGCGCTGCGATGATCCCCACCTTTAGCGTGGCAGGTGTTTTAGCCATGAATTTTTCAAGTTCGCTGAACCCATCGATGTTGTGTGCGTAATCGATCATGAGTTCGAAGTTCCGGAAGCTGAACAGGTTCATGCGGCCGGGCGTAAGTTGCGGTGACGCTTCAAAATGTTCGAGTGCATTCTTGATCATTTGCGGGCTTAGGCCGAGTAAATGTGCGGCCAGCGCTGAAGGTAAAATGTTTTTGATCATGCATTCGGCACGGCCTCCGTACGTGAGGGGAATGGATGCAACGGCAATGATCGGTTTTTTCCATCTTCCTTCACAGATCGTCAGCCAGCCATCCTCGATAACGGCCGCAGTTCCACCCCGCGCGCAATGTTTCCTGATCCGCTCGCTGTTCGCATCCATGCTGAAAAGTGCGAAATGAGAAACGATGTCGAGCCTGATGCCATACACACGGTCGTCATCGGCATTCAGGATAGCATAACCGCCAGGGCGCGTATTTTTCGCCACTATACTTTTTACCTCCGTGAGCTGTTCCAGTGTGTCGATGCCTTCGAGCCCCAGGTGGTCTTCAGTAATGTTGGTGATGATGCTGATATCGCATTCATCAAAACCGAGACCCGAGCGGATAATACCGCCCCGCGCGCATTCCAGCACCGCAAAATCCACGGTGGGATCCAGGAGCACGGCCTCCGCACTGAGCGGACCGGTGCAATCGCCTTTGCGGATCAGGTGTTCACCGATGTAAACGCCATCAGTGGTGGTGTAGCCCACGTTTTTCCCGGCTGTACGCATGAGGTGTGCGACAAGGCGAGTGGTAGTGGTCTTCCCGTTCGTTCCGGTGATCGCAACAACAGGAATGCGCGATTGTTCTGCGGACGGAAAAAGCATATCGATAATGGGAGCCGCCACGTTGCGGCCGTTTCCTTCGGAAGGAGAGAGGTGCATGCGCAACCCGGGCGAAGCATTCACTTCGAGTACACGACCGTTCTCTTTTGTGAGCGGTTGTTCGATATCCTTTACGAGAAGATCGATCCCGCACACATTGAGATTAAGAAGACGCGAGATGCGCTCGGCCATGAAAATAATATGGGGATGCACTTTGTCCGTTACATCAATTGCGGTTCCTCCTGTGCTCAGGTTGGCGGTATCTTTTAAGCAGACCGTTTCACCGGGTGCGGGGACCGAATCGGGACCCAGGTTCTTTTTTGCGAGCGCCTTCAGTGCGCTTTCGTCCAGTTTTATTTTCGTAAGATGACTTTCATGATCGTAGCCCCGGGCCGGATCCATATTCACGAATTCAACCAGCTGGGTGATGGTGGATACTCCGTCACCGGTAACTTGCGCAGGAATACGTTTGGCGGCCGCCACCAGTTTGTGATTCACTACAAGCAGCCGATGGTCGGTACCGCTGATGTGTTCTTCAACGATCACATCGTACGAAATACTTTGTGCGAGATGAAAGGCTGCCAGCAATTGCTCGGCATTAAGGATGTTGGTGGTAACACCACGGCCGTGATTGCCGTTCAGTGGTTTCACCGCAAGGGGAAAGTTCAGGGTCTCGGTTACCGATGGGAGCTCTTCTTCCTTATTCACCAGTAAACCTTCGGGAACGGGAACATAAGCTTGCGATAGCAGTCGCTTGGTGTCCTCTTTGTCGGAGGCGGTTTCCACGCCAATGCAGCTGGTGGAATCGAGGATGGCTGCACGCACTTTTTTCTGGTGAATGCCCTGCCCGAGCACTACAAGGGACCCGTTATTCAATCTTTTTACGGGGATCTTGCGCGCTTCCGCTTCGTCAACGATGGCCTGTGTGCTGGGACCGAGGCTGTACTTCCGGAGCAATTCGCGCAACCGCTCTATATCAGCATCAATGGAATAATGTTCTCCTTTTACGAGTGCATCGGCAATGCGCACGGCCGCTTCACCGGCATACACTCCCGCTTTTTCTATTTTGTAGGAGAATACCACGTAATAAACCCCTTTCGTTCCCGATTCCCGTGTGCGGCCGTAACCGCAATCCATGCCTGCGAGCGTTTGAAGCTCAAGTGCGATGTGTTCCACCACGTGACCCATCCAGGTGCCGCGTTTAACTCTCCTGAAAAAGCCTCCCGGCTCATTCTCCGAGCAGCAGTGTGTGAATAGTGAAGGCATGAGTTGTTCCAGCCGCTCCGAAAACCCGGGAATATTATTGGTCGGCAACAATTCCAGTTCACCGATATCGAGTTTTAATACGATTAGATTTTTCCTGTACCCCGACCAGTAGTTCGGGCCGCGCATGATTTTCGTTTCAAGGATCTTCATAAAATTATTTTTAAGGGATTATGTTATTGGTTCGCTGACTTACAGCGAAACGTTCATTCGGTTTACAGATAAAGGATTTTCAACCCGGGGCGCTGCTCTTCTCGTCCTTTTTGCGAAAGCGGTTGCGTTTGGAAGACGGGGTCCCGTAATACATGTTGAGTGCATCGCGGATCACGAAACCATCCATGCCCTGGGCCAGCGCACAAAGCACGGCTGGTAAAATGGTCCCGTTCTCCTGGGCCGGAGCAGGAGAGGGGAAATTCACGCTTTTCACTCCCATCTTCACCTGCACGGTGTTGTTCTCCATATATGCGATCCACGCACCTGACCGGTCTCCTGCCGCAAAATTTTTATTGGAAGATTTAGAACTGTAAAAACTCACTTTCCTGTCTGTAACATCGGCCAGTGCATGCACATGTTCGTCATTGGCATTCAGTATGATATGACCTCCCGGTTGAACGGCATCGAGTAAAACTTTTTTCAGTTTGGCGGCCTCTTCCACCGAGTCGATATTCTTTACAAGATGTACTTCGGGTGAAATGCCGCTGATGATGGCCGTGTCGCAGCGATCGAAACCTAAACCGCTGCGCATGATCTCTTCGCTGCTGCATTCAAGTACGGCCATTTCAATGGTGGGCTCGAACAGCACGTCCTGTATGCTCACGATATCGTTCGCTTTGTGTTTAAAGAGGTGATGGCCCTGTATGAAAATGCCCTCGGTGTTGCAATAACCGATGCGAAATCCACCGGCCGATAAAAGATAAGCGAGCAGTGAAGTGATATTGTTCTCGGCATCCACGGCTATTACCGGGATTCGTTCACTGCCCCTCTCAGGGAAAAGCATGTCGAGAATGGCTCCTGCCACATTTCTTTCTTTTCCTTTTTGAGGATTGGAATGCATGCGAAGACCGGGACCTGCATTCACTTCGATGATCGCGCCTGTTTCGCGCGTGATAGGCCTGCCCACCGATGTGGTCATGATATCGATGCCGCAGATGTCGAGATTGAAGATCTTCGAGATGCGTTCAGCGAGAAAGACATTATCGGGGTGCACGTGGTCGGTCACATCTTCGGCAATGCCGCCCATGCTGATGTTGGCCGTGTCTTTTAACACCAGCCTGCGGCCGGTGGGCAAAACATCATCGAGGGAAAGCTGCTTGTCGGCCAGTATTTTTTTGGTGATGTCGTCCACGCGAATGGGTGCGAGCACGAATTCATCTCCGTCACCGCGTTGGGGATCGCGGTTGGCCTTATCGATGAGCTGCCCGATAGAAGAATGTCCGTCACCGATGATGTGGGCGGGAATGCGTTTGGTGACAGCCACTAGTTTGTGATTCACCACTAAAAAGCGATGGTCTTCGCCCTTGATGAATTCTTCCACGATAACGGTACGGGAGATCTTTTTGGCGATGTTGTAACCGAAGATGGCACCTTCCAGGGAATTGATATCGGTGGTTACACCTCTCCCGTGATTTCCGTCCAGCGGCTTTATCACGAGCGGGAATTTCACTTCGCGGATGCGCTCTACGAGTTCTTCCTCGCTGTCGACAAGAATACCTTTTGGAACGGGAAGGTGTGCCTCGGCCAGCAGCATTTTGGTTTCTTCTTTGTCGCCCGCCAGTTCCATTCCCAGTCCGCTGGTGCTGCCGGTTATCGCGGTACGGATCTTTTTCTGCCGGCAGCCGTAACCTAGGGTGAGCAAAGAGCCATCGTTGAATTTGCGGAATGGGATCCCTCTTTGTTTTATTTCAGAGAGGATATAACCGGTGGTGGGACCGATCGAATACCTGCGCTTGATCTGCAACAGGTCGTCCACATCATAACGTATCTCATCGTAATCTTCCCCGTTCAAGATCTTTTCGCAAATACGCAATGCGGCATCCAGTGCATATTCGCCCGCCTGCTCAACCTGGTAGGAGAGTGTGATGCCGTAACGATCGTTCTTCAATGGGAAAAAGCCGGAGTATTCGCATTTCATGCCGGCCCTGTCCTGCAGTGCGCAGGCGGTAAGCGCAATGGCTTCGGCAAGCTGAAGACCCGGAGTGCCCGTCCCGTTCTTTTTCTTTCCCGCCTCCCAACCGGGGAGCACCTGCTCCAGTTTCTCTTGCAATTTATTCAACTGCTCTTTCGCGATGTTTTTTTGTTCACCAGGGTCGAGACTGCAAAAGATCAATTGCCGGTGCTCGTCCGACCAAAAGTTCGGCCCCCGCATTACATTCAGTTCTTCAAAGCGCATACACTCTTTTAGCGCAGTTCGTGTTAAGAATCATGCCATGCATCGAAAACAACACCGGTCGCAGTTCCCATGAAAACGAAGGGGAGTGATGTTGGGAATTTTTTTCCCGTTGTGTAGAAAAATGGCAGGCACCCCCGATTTGCAGGGTAAGGTTTTTATATGTTATATTAGCCTTTCGTATTTTTTAAAACACCCCATATGCTTCAACCCCTATCCCACAAACGTTTTGGTATTTCGTTTTTATTGGCAGTGTGCATGTTTT
>DATDFI010000637.1:0-3803 GCA_036522695.1 Bacteroidia bacterium
GCATTTGCGGTGAATACGGAGAAAATTAAAAAATAAAAGAGGCTATTTTTTCGCATGTGCTTGTTTTATGCTGCTGGCTTGATTTAGTGATTTGTTCTTTTTCCAATACACATATCCATTTCATCGTTCTCGTTACCCGACCACCATGCCATCTGCCATTCCCTTTTACCGGGAATGAGTCTTATGGACGCTACCCCGTTAATCGCTTTTTTTCTATGAAATCGTTCCCGGACATAGGTGTAAAAAAGAATCAGTGAGTCGCTCTTTATCATCCAGTTTCCGCTTAGATTTTCTTTAGCATAGGTGCGTTCAAATTTATGATCCGGGTATATATGGAGATAAAAGGAAAATGGTCGGCCCGGTTCGTTGAAAGCCCAGTTACCGATCACCGTCTTATCATTCAGTTTTCCCTGTTTCAGAGAATCTTGCCCATCTGCCGTTACATACGCAACGAGTGAAAAAAGAAGCAGAAGTTTTTTCATTTGCACCTGGTGTTGAGCATTTCATCCGCCTTATCGACCCCGAGTTCCTTCGCTTTTTTATAGTCGAGACAAGCCGTGGCTTTTGCTCCCATATCATACTCTATATTGCCGCGTAAGTAATAGGCATTGGGAACATTGGGATACATCTCGAGTAATTTATTGAAATCGGCAATGGCTTCTTCGTATTTTTTTAGTTCATATTCAACCGAGCCACGACTGAACCAGGCATCCGGGAACATGGGAGAGAGCTCTATGGTTTTGCTGTAATCGGCAATGGCACCCCCGAGGTTTTTCAACTGTACTTCGGAAGAGGCCCGGGAATAATACGACATCCAGTCCTCCGAATTAAGGCTGATCGCTTTTGTGAAATCCTTTATCGCTTCATTGAATTTTTTCTGCGCCACGTAACACAGCCCGCGGTTGTAATACACATCCGCATTGTTGGGTTCGAGTTGTGAAGCCTGGTTGTAATCCAGCAGGGCGTTTTTGTAATCGAACATAATGTCTTTCGAATTTCCGCGACCGATCAGTGCATCCACATTTTTAGGTTCCAGCTCCAGCGCCTTGTTGAAATCATCAATGGCATTTTTGCAATCCTTTATTTGGTTACGTAAAGTGCCGCGCGCCAAATAATGAGACGGGTCTTTGGGTGAGAGCGAAATAAAAAATGTTTCGTCTTTTATTTTGTACCGGATAAGGCTGTAAGAAGAAGTATCCTCCGTTTTCGTGGTGTCTAACTGTGCGAAAGCGCAATTGCCGGCAAAAAAAACCAAAAGCAGGACAAGGATATGTGCGCAAAATTTCATTCCCGGTTTCAATTGGCTGCCAGTTTTTTTGAGGTGAACGAAAGAACGATGTTCAGGATAAAAACAAGCTGCGCGAAAAGAAAAATGTAAAATATTGAGGTGACCATGATATTAAGGCCAGGCATATTCCAATCCGAACTGTTATAAAGAGGCGTCTCCATAGATTGATACTTCACCACTAAGGGTGAAATAAGTGTGATGAATACGGAGCTTAGTGTTGAAGCGATGTAATGGAACGAGAGCATCTTGTTCCTGAAGTTTTTCTTTCGCGCATCAACAAAAGCATAAACGATCGCAAAAAAAGCAAAAGCCGCAAATACGAGAGTGCCCGTAAAAACAGAGGACCGGACAAAGTAATTTGCAGAGTCGCTGATTTCCGCGCGGCTGAACAGGGCCGCTCCCTCACATACATTGAGTACGCCAAGTATCAGCCCTGTTACCAGGAACAAAAGATCGATGCGCTTGTTTTTAATGATCATGTTCAATACATAATTCTCCTGCGTATTCGAAAATGTCTCCCCGCAAGCAATGCTCTTGCGTGTGACAAACTATAAGCATCTAATTAACGCGGAACTGGAACTTATGTTGTTTCAACTCCTCGTTCGCTTTCAAAATTTTATTCTTGAGCGACTCTTTGAATTTTTTCACTTCTTCCAGCAGTTTGTCATCTCCTGCAGCGAGGATCTGAACGGCTAAAATCCCGGCATTCTGTCCACCGTCAACACCCACTGTCGCAACCGGTATCCCCGGAGGCATTTGTACAATGGAGAGGAGAGAGTCCCATCCGTCAAGCGAAATGTTGGAGCGGCAGGGCACGCCAATTACGGGTGTTGGCGAGAGGGCCGCCACCACACCGGGCAAATGCGCTGCGCCACCCGCACCGGCAATGATCACTTTTATTCCCTTTGCGTGTGCATTCTTGGCGAAATCCATTACCTGCTCGGGCACACGGTGGGCCGAGAGCGCGTTGATCTCGAAAGGGATCTTGAACTGGTCTAAAATTTTTGCGGCTTCCTGCATCACCGGCATGTCCGATGTGCTTCCCATGATTATGCTTACTACAGCTTTCATTTTTTTGTGGATTTTTTTGGTTTAAGCGACCAAAAATAAACCATTTTCATTCATGGAAAATAATTTGTTATCAACGGGCTTTACATCACATTTTCAGAATGAAAAAAATGTAAATTCGTGCCTCTTGAAGATGCCCTCTGCAACGGTAAAAATAAAGGACAAGAATTTCAGGATATCCATCTCTTCTGAAGAGATACAGATGGCCGTAAAACGCATTGCCGAACGGATGAACGAGGACTTAAAAGACAAGTGCCCGCTCTTCATCGTAGTGCTCAACGGCTCGTTTCTATTCGCGGCCGACCTGATGAAAAGCGTCACTATCGATTGCGAGATCACTTTTGTTAAACTTTCATCTTATTCAGGGACCCATTCAACCGGCACTGTGAAAGAGCTGGTGGGCTTGAGCGAAGACCCAAATGGCCGCACCGTGGTTTTTTTGGAGGACATCGTGGATACGGGGGTTACACTCGAAAGTCTTTACGCACAGATCAAAAAAATGGGTCCGAGAGAGGTGAAGGTGGCAGCCCTGCTTCATAAACCGAAGGCTTATACCAAAAGTATTCCTATTGATTACATTGGCCTGGAGGTGGGTAATGAGTTCATTGTGGGTTATGGACTGGATTATGACGGGCTGGGCCGCAACCTGAGGGATATTTACACGCTGGCGGAAGAGTGAAACAGGCCGAAAGTCGATATCGTTCCGCCCGAATGCAATAATTTGTATATTCGCTTTCCCCATCATAGGGGTTCTTCAAAAACAAACCTCTAAACCATTGCCCTATGTTAAATATCGTTTTGTTCGGTCCTCCCGGTGCCGGTAAAGGGACCCAATCCCAAAAACTAATTGACAAGTACGATCTCGTTCACCTTTCAACCGGTGATATGCTCCGTTCGGAGATCGCCAGCGGTACCGAACTCGGTATCGAAGCGAAGAAACTGATGGACCAGGGCATTTTGGTTCCTGATGAAACGGTGATCGCGATGATCAGCGCGCGCATTGATAAATTCTCGTATGCGAACGGTTTTATTTTTGACGGTTTTCCCCGCACCACCGCGCAGGCCGAGGCGCTCGACCGCCTGCTCGAGTCGAAGGGCACAAAGGTGAGCATGATGCTTGCCCTCGAGGTGAGTGATGAAGAGCTTACAAGACGCATACTCCAGCGCGGAAAAGATTCGGGTCGCACCGATGACCAGGATGAACAGGTGGTGCGCAACCGCATTAACGAGTACAATTCGAAGACCGCTCCGTTGAAAGAATTTTACGCAGGGCAGGGAAAATATTTTGCAGTGAACGGTATCGGTTCTGTTGAAGGGATTTTCGATTCGCTTTGTGAAGTGGTAGAAGCCAATTACAAGGCCCCCCGCACGGCCACGCCTGCGTTGGAAACAACTTCTGTGAAGACATCAACATCATCAGCGCCTGCAAAAAAAGCTGCTCCTAAAA
>DATDFI010000638.1:0-4334 GCA_036522695.1 Bacteroidia bacterium
AAGTGCTTTCGGGTGAATTTTCTTCTCCCTATTTCGCAGAATTGAAAAACTTCCTGCTTAAAGAAAAAGAGCAGTACACCATTTATCCTCCCGGCCCGCTCATCTTTTCTGCTTTTAACCGTACTCCTTTCGATAAAGTGAAAGTGGTGATCATCGGCCAGGACCCTTATCATGGCCCCGGCCAGGCCAACGGCTTATGCTTTTCAGTGGCGGATGGTATCCGACAGCCTCCATCGCTGGTAAATATTTTTAAAGAACTGAATACGGACCTTGGCCTTCCCGTCCCGAAAAGCGGCAACCTCGAAAAGTGGGCCGACCAGGGTGTGCTGCTGCTTAACGCAACGCTTACGGTACGCGCCAACTCACCCGGCTCACATCAAAAAAAAGGCTGGGAACAATTCACCGATGCCTGCATCAAGCAACTTTCGGAGAAAAGAACAGGGCTCGTTTTTTTACTTTGGGGACGCTTTGCGCAGATGAAGGAAGCCCTCATCGATAAAAGCAAACATCATATTTTGAAAGCGGCCCATCCCTCCCCGCTTGCCGGTGGCGCATTTTTCGGGTGCAAACATTTTTCAAAGACCAACGAGCTGCTGAGGCAACAGGGTTTGCCCGAAGTGGATTGGAGATTGGAATAAATTTTCCCGACCTTCGCTTCATGAAGAAAAAGAGCAAAAAAACCGCGGCAACCATTCCTTTAAAAAAGCTGGCCATTGAGAGCGATGGCTACCACCTCATGGCCATCATCATCATCAATCGCAAAAAGGCGAAAGTGATCGTTGATACGGGCGCATCACGCACGGTATTCGATAAAGAACGCATCAAACATTTTGTAAAAGCGAAATCCACAGTGATAAAAGATAAATTATCCACCGGCCTTGGCACCAACAGCATGAAGAGCCACCAGCTGCTGATCAGGTCCCTGCAGCTTGGGAAAATAAAAGTAAAGGATTATCCAACCGTGCTGCTCGACCTCTCGCACGTGAATCATTCGTACACGCAACTCGGCATGGATGCGGTGGACGGTGTGCTGGGCAGCGACCTCATGCATCGCTTTAACGCGGTGATCGATTTTAAAAAGAACGAGATGAAACTGCGGGGATGATTTCTTAACCGCAAACAAAAATTAATCGCTCTCTGCGACTTTTTACCTCAGCGGAACCCTGCGGTTTATTTTACCGCGGAGAACGCAAAGAAGGCGAGGAGCAAAAATTAAAAACCATTCTCTGCGGCCCTCCTTTTTACCTCAGTGGGACCCAGCGGTTTTTTCATCAATGTAAATCGCTCCGAAATACTCACTCGGACCGGCTATTTCCTATCCTCCTCTTAATTCATTAAGTTTGTTAGAACAAAAATTTCTTACATGAAACGGATCCTTACCCTTTGCTTCACTGCGATCGCAGCGCTGGCATTTTCACAGAACATGAATGTTACTTTCCGCGCCAACATGACCTTTCCCGGTCAAACCCTCGCGAACATTTGCGGGTATGTTGACTCACAGGGAAACGAATATGCCCTGTGCGGTGGCAGCCAGGGACTCATCATCGTGGATGTGACCAACCCTTCCAATCCCGTTTTGAAAGTTACGGTCCCAGAGGTCAATAATCTCTGGAAAGAAATAAAAGTGTATGGCAACTACGCTTATGTGACCACCGAAGGTGGCGGAGGTTTGCACATCATCGACCTTTCGCCTTTACCCAACACCACTTTGCCTTCGCATTATTATACCGGTGATGGCGCCATCGCAGGCCAGTTGAATAAAGTGCACGCGCTCCACATCGACACCACCAAAAAATTCATCTACTTATTTGGCGGTGATCTTAATCCCGGTGGTGCCATTGCGCTCGACATAAATGTGGATCCGTATAATCCTACGTATGCCGGCCGCTACAGCGCGAATTACATTCACGATGGTTATGTGGACAACGACACGCTGTATGGCGCGCATATTTACCAGGGATATTTTTCGGTGATCAATTTTGCGAACAAAACGAGTCCGCAGGTATTGCAAACACAAAACACACCCGGCAATTTCACGCACAACACCTGGCCTTCGAACGATAAAAAATATTTGTTCACCACCGATGAAGTGAGCAACTCGTATTTGAGCTCGTACGACATCAGCAATTTGAACAACATCACGCTGCTCGACAAGATCCAATCCAATCCCGGTTCCAATTCCATTGTGCACAACACGCATATTTTGAATAACTGGGCCATCACTTCCTGGTACCGCGATGGGATCACCATCGTGGATGTAACACGCCCGAACAATTTGATACAGGTGGGAAATTATGATACTTACCCAGCAGGATCGGGCAGCGGTTACGATGGGGCCTGGGGCGTTTATCCTTTTTTGCCTTCGGGGACCATTGTGGTGAGCAACATCAACGAAGGACTTTTTGTTTTAACTCCGAATTATGTGCGCGCCTGTTACCTGGAAGGAACGGCCATTGACAGCGTGACCACGCTCCCGCTTTACCGTGTGAATGTGAACATAAGCACGGTTAACGTAATGGACAGCTCGGATGCGAACGGCATTTACCGCACGGGCACGGCCATTCCGGGCACTTACAATATCACGTACACCAAGAGCGGTTATTACCCGCTTACCTGGAGCGGACGCGTATTCACTCCCGGCAACGTGGTAAATATTTTAGCGAAGATGGTTGCGGTGGGCACCAACACCGCGCAGGAACTTTACAGTGGGAAAATTGAAAAGATATTCCCGAACCCTTTTAATGGAAACACCCAGCTACAATATGTGCTGGATCCGCGCGGGAGTGCGAAGCTAGTGCTGATGGATGTGACGGGGCGCGTGGTGCAGGAAAAAGAGCTTGCGGGCAGTGACGGCACAATTAGTATTGGGGAAGGTTTGACTGCGGGAATATATTTTGCGCAAATAAAACAGAGAAGTTTTGTTTCTACTCCGGTGAAAATTATTAAGAATTAATGTCAGGCTGAGCGTAGTCGAAGCCTTGACGAGGGGCGGTGAAGGAGTAGGCGAATTAGCGGTAATTATATGAAACAACAACTTCAAATGTTCTGGAAGAACATTAAAAGTGAGAAAGTCATAATATTGACACTTTTAGGTCTTTTATTGATTGGACTTTTGTGTTGGTTATGTTCTTCAAAGACAGAACAATTTGGCTTAAACTTTTTTACTGAAATGCTTGGTGCAGCAGTGACTGTTTTTGTAATTGATAGACTTATTCAAAACAGAGAAGAAACGAGAAGCATTCCCCAAAAGCTTGCCGCGTATGAAGACGTAAGACTTTACACAAGTAGATATATAAGTTTCTGGACAAGCACATACAGGGAATCTGTTCCAGAAGAAGAGCCTGAAACAATAGAAGCTTTTTTTTCCGAGAACGGCATGACAAAAATTTTGAATCACTTATACATGGATTCAGAACCGAATGTAACCCCTCCAAGAAAATGGTGGGATTGGATTGTGCATAATGCAAAGGAATTTAAAGATAATGGCGACAAATTACTTGATAGACATTCGTACAATTTAGACCCTATTGCGTTTGGATATGTCCATCAATTAACCGAAAGCATGTTTAATAATGTCTTGCTTATGGCTACTTCAATTAGACAATCGGATAGTACTAGGAAATTCCCAAGAGTGAAAGTTTTGGCAAGTTACTCAATGGCTCCTCCGAAAGCAGATTACGATGCCATACTTGGATTAGTAAAATGGTGTAACGAACAACATGCATTGCTGAAAAAATATAGTAGCTCTATTAAAAAAGTTTCTGAGTACTACAAAGACAAAAACAGAAAAATGCCGCCAAAGTGTATGATTCCGAAAGAAATTTTAGAACAACAATTGAAAGAACTAAATGAATTTCGGCAACAAAATAAATAACTACTGCTAACACTGGCTAAGCACAATTTCGACTTTCTGCAAGCCCGCAAATGCAAAATTTGGTTACTTCGCGAAATTTTTGGCATTTGCTAATTTCCTTTTGTACTTTTAATAAAGCTTATCGGTTAAGACAGTTTTCGGTTTCAATGCCCACCAACGCAAAGCGCGAAACCGTTAGCAGGCATTCATAAATATGGGAAAAATACTGCCATTTATTTTTTTGACAATTACGTTGGCACTCAAAGGTCAAACAAAAAACTACTTAAAAGAAAATAAGCCGGTAATAAACATCGAATCTATAGATCACATATGTATTGCAGCTTATTGCAGCCCAATTGACTCTTGCCGAAATACTCCATATCAACTGAGCAAAACTATGGTTGAAGCCTTGATTGGAAAGTTAAATAAATCAATTTCAAAAAATTCATGCTCTCTTACTGAAAGGTATTTATTATATGTT
>DATDFI010000639.1:0-9912 GCA_036522695.1 Bacteroidia bacterium
CATGTCGCCCGTTTCTTTCCAATACATGTAGGCGAGTGATGATTTTGTTCCTGCCCCATCGGCATGCATTACCGTGCAATAGTTCTCATCGCCCGCCAGCAGGTCGGGAATGATCTTGCAAAAAGCTTTCGGGAAAATCCCCTTATCAATATTTTTTATGGCAGCGTGAACATCCTCTTTGTCTGCCGATACGCCTCTTTGTTTATATTTTTCGCTCATATTAATAATTATGTCAGACTGAACGCAGCCGAAGCCTCGCGGCATTTCTTTTTAACCATTAGTTTCCAGTCACCCTTTGGCTATAGTTCGGCAAGCTCACCACAAGCTGCCCAGGGTGGCATTCATGTGGTGCAAAAATAAAGCATCCCGCATTTTTGGTGCGGGACGCTTGTGTTATTCTTTCCAAACTTTTCCACTCTTATTGCTTAGGCTTGTTCGGAGTGGGTGTTTTATTGTCCTTGGGAGGAGGAGGATTGGTGGTTTTATCATCCTTAGGAGGAGTTTGCGTGTTGTTGTTCACAGGAACATCCGTTTGCTTGTCTCCTTCGTTGATATCCGAATCGCCCCCGTCTTCACCACCTTCGTTGGTACTTCCATTCATCTGTATCTCAGGGAAAGGATTGTCGGTGGGGCTGGTGCCTTCTTTAGGTTTGTAGTCTTTACGGATGATGGAGAACACCACCCTGCGGTTCTGCTGGTGCAGGAACTCGAAATCGGTTTTGTCAGCCTTATACTTATTAATGAAAGCTTCGGTAAGTACAGTGCCCTTCGGAACGGTTTTGCCGCTGGGCAAGGTAAGGTCAGCATCCAGTACTTTGGGCTTGCTCTCACCATAACCTTTCGCTACGATACGATCCGAAGGAATTCCCTTGGAGATGATGTAATCCACGCAGGTCTTCGCACGGTTGAACGACAGCTTTTGGTTATACTCAGCAGAGTTACGCGAGTCGGTATGCGCTGCAAGTTCCACCACGATGGTAGGATTCTCCACCAGCGTTTTGTAAACGAACTCGAGGGAATCCTTCGGGTTAGAGGGGTGGTTGAGGTCATACTTGTCGAGGTTGAACAGCACCATGGGAACACGGATCTCCTTCTTCACGAGCAGGAGTTCGAAATCCTGCTTAAAGTCGGTGGCCTTGTCAACGCCAATGGTAGTGATCTTTCCTTTCGGGTTGCCGAGGTAACCATCGGGCGCCTCAGGAGTTTTAATGTCCACACCGCTTGCGCTTACTACATAAGAAGTATTGGCATTGATGTAACGCGCGTTACCATTCACATCAAACTTATAGAAGCCTGTAGCGTCTGATTTCATTTCTGCGGTAGAACCGTCAGAGCCGAGCAGTTTCACGGTGGCTCCTGCAATAGGTTTGTGGCTTTCTTTCTCTGTAACTACACCGGAAAGGGTATAGAGCAGGGGAGGAAGTGTGAAAGAATAAATATCATCAGCTCCTTTGCCGCCTGCACGGTTGGAAGTGAAGTAGCCGCGTTCCTTTTTGCCCTCGAAGATGATCGCAAAATCGTCACCGGCTGAGTTGATGGGATATTTCATGTTCTGAACATTCTCCCACTTGTAATTATTGTTCTTCCAGTCGCCCTTGTTATCTGCTTTAAAAATATCATAACCTCCCATTCCGAGGTGACCGTTAGAAGCGAAGTACAAGGTTCCGTCATCGTGGATGAAGGGGAACGCTTCGTCACCCGGAGTGTTAACGGAAGGGCCGAGATTGATAGGCTGGCCCCATGTTTTTGTTTTCTTATCGTAAAGAGAATACCAGAGGTCGAGACCACCTTGTCCGCCTGCCAGGTCCGATGCAAAGATCATCAGGTTCTCATCGAGGTTGATGGTGGGGTGACCGTAATTGAAGCTATCGATATTGAAAGGGAGCAGAACGGGCTCGTCCCATACCTGTCCTTTTTTCATCGACATGTAGATCTGGCAAGTGGCATTTTTACCTTTTTCAACACCGCAACGGGTGAAGTACATGGTAGTGCCTTTTTTGTTCATCTCGTCAGCGGCATCGTTGTATTTGCTGCTGAGAGGAGCGGGCAGGCCGGTGGGAGTGCTCCACTTACCGTTCTTGTCCACTTTTGTTTCGAAAATATCAGCGTAGTTCTCACCGAGGTTGGGGTCGATCGTCCCGCCTACCACACCTTCGCGTGTAGAAGAGAAATAAAGCGTGGTGTATTTTTTATCAGCGTAGCTGGGAGCGTAATCCCAATCTTTGGTGTTGATCTGCTGCATGTTCTCCACCTTGTAACGGGTGGGATTGTCCTTCCATTTCTGTGCCAGCTCGCAGGATTTTGCACCGTCCTCACCGCGCTTATCAGAAGGAACTTCTTTTTTATAGTTGTTGTACTGCGTGATGGCCTCTGCATATTTTTCCTGCATTTTTTTCATGTCAGCCAGGTACAGTATAGCAATGGGATCAGGATACTTCGCTTTGATGGCTTTATCGAAGTACGCTTCAGCCTGCTTGTAATCCAGAACGTGCATGTAGCAATCTGCCGTTTTGAAAAGGATCTCGGGCTTGGTCTTTTTGCTCGCCTTTGAGTAGGCCTTTTTGTAAAGGTCTATCGCAGCGAAATACTCCTTGCTGTTATATGCTTTTTCCGCATCCCTCAGGAAGTTCTTCTGTGCCGACACGCGCACGGAAAAAAGCAACATAACGATCGCCATCAAAGAAATGTTCTTGATATGTTTCATAGTTGTTTGTGGTTTTTTCTTAATAGGGTGCTAAAATAAGTAATAATTTGTAACTATAAAAAATCTTTCGCTTTTTTAATCGGCACGTTAATAAGTCAAAAACAGGCATTTAAGTAATGGGTAAAGCCCCTGGGCCAAGGCCCGGGACAATCCCTTTAAAGGCTAATTTGCCTTCAACTATTTCGGATCATCTTTGTTTTCGTCCGTTGATTTATTGTCTTCGTCAAGCTGGATATTCAATTCATTTTGCTGGCCGTTGCTTTCGTGCGGCACATAATCCTTGCGCAGCACACTGAATTCGGTCCTGCGGTCGAGCTGCAGCAAAAGCTCCCAATCGCCTTTTTTCACCTTGTATTTGTTGATGAAGCTTTCCGTCAGCACGCTTCCTTTTGGAATGATCTTTCCGCTCGGCAGGGTCACGTCCTTATTGAGCGTAAGTGGTTTTCGCTCTCCATACCCCCTTGCCACCATGCGGTCGGGCGCAATGCCGCGACTGATCAAATATTCCACGCAGGAGCGGGCGCGCTTGAGCGAGAGGGTGTCATTGTATTCGGTAGGCATGCGGTAATCCGTGTGCGATGCCAGTTCAATGGTGATGTTGGGGTTTTCGGTAAGTACCCGGTATAGAAATTCGAGGGAATCTTTGGGATTGGATTCGTGATCGAGCAGCCATCCATTCGTTTTGTAGAGGATCATTGGCATTTGAAAAACGGGAGGGATCAATTCAAGTTCCATATCCTGCTTGAAGCAAGTGGATTTGGTTATCCCGATGGTGGTCAATTTAACTTTCGGATTTCCTATATATCCCCTTTCGGCATCTTTCGTTCGTATATCAAGCCCGTTCGCATTAAGAAGATAACTACTTTCCTGCGAAAGTTTGAACCGGTAATACCCGGTCGAATCCGTTTTTACAAATAAGTTCTCTCCTTCGCTCCCGAGTAACTTGACGGTGGCATCTTTGATCGGTTTTTGGGAATGAACTTCTTTGATATATCCTTCAACACAAACATCAATAATTGGCAAACTGAAAGAATATATATCATCACCTCCTTTCCCGCCCAGACGGTTGGAAGTGAAATATCCTCTTTCTTTTTTTCCTTCAAAGATGATCCCGAAATCATCACCGGCCGAATTGATGGGAGCGCGCATGTTCTCCGGTTTGTTCCATTGCCCGTCCTTCAGCTTGCCCGCCCTGAAAATATCGTAACCGCCCATTCCCAAATGACCTGTTGACGCGAAATACAAAGTGCCGTCATCATGAACATAGGGGAAAGCCTCATCGCCCGGGGTATTTACCGAAGGACCGAGATTGACCGGTGGGCTCCATGAATTATTTTTTTTGTCGTAAACCGAATACCAGAGGTCGAGGCCGCCTTGCCCGCCCGCCATGTCGGAGGAAAAAATGAGCATGTTCTCATCGGGTGCGAGTGCAGGATGCCCGAAGTTGAAGCTGTCCACGCAAAACGGCAGCACCGAAGGTTCGTTCCAGTTATTTCCTTTTTTAATGGAGATGAACAGTTTGCATTTCACATCAATATTTTTTTCCACCCCGCAGCGCGTGAAATACATGACGTTGCTTTTTTTATTGATCACATCGGCCGCCTCGTTCACTTTGGTATTGATGGGTGAAGAGAGTGGGGTGGGTGTTGACCATTTTCCTTTATTGTCTATTTGTGTAGTGAAGAGGTCGGCAAACATCTGCCCTACGTTGTTATCCGGGTCATCACCGTTCACTCCATTTCGCGTAGAAGAAATGATGAGTGTTTTGTATTTGCGGTCGGCATAGCTGGGCGCATAATCCCAGCTTGCAGTGTTGATCTGCACCATGTTCTCCACCACGTAGCGTGTAGGCTCCTGCTTCCATTTCACGGCAAGCTGGCAGGACTTCACTCCATCTTCACCGCGCGGATCGGAAGGCACCTGCGCATGATACTTTTCATATTGAACCAGCGCATCGGCATAACGCTCCTGCATCTTCATCGCATCCGCGTAAAAAAGAATGGCTTCGGGATCCGTTTGATCATAATGAGCTTTAATGCACTTCGAAAAATAAGCTTCCGCCTGTTTGGGCTCGTTGATGTTGCGGTAGCACATCCCGATGCGGAAAAGTATTTCCGGTTTTAATTTTTTCGGAGCTTTCTCATATGCCTTTTTGTAAGGTGCGATGGCCGAGTAAAATTCTTTTTGCGCAAATTTCTTTTCGGCCTCGCGGTAAAAGTTTCGTTGTGCAAAACTGCCCGTTATTGCTATAAAGCAGAGGAACAGGAGGGGGATCAGCTTTTTCATCGTTTGTTTTATCAGGATGTTTGATCCTATAACGGTGGAGGGAAAAAAAGATACGCTTTCATGAAAGGAAAATGAAATTGTTGAAAAGAATATCGGGCATTATCGCCCCATATTTCCCTTTTTCGGAAAGGTCGGGCAGGAGTGCAAAAAGCGGGGCACGGTTTTACGGAAGCGCATTTTTTGTTTTTACAAGGCAAATATGCTTTTGCCTGAAGCAAAGAAGGGAAGGTTTTTTTTGTTATATTTACTTAACCTCAGTAAAACGGGGCGCGCAAAAATGTTAAAGGCTAAAAATATTTTGTTGGTGGATGATGACAGCGATGACCGCGAGTTGTTTCTCGAAGCGGTTGGTGAGATCGATCCCGCCATTAAATGCAGTACGGCAGAGAATGGTGAGAAAGCATTGCAGTTGCTGCGCCTGATGGAGCCGCTTCCCGATCTGATCTTCCTCGATCTCAATATGCCTTGCGTGGATGGTCGCGAATGCCTGGCCCGCATCAAAATGGCCGATCGCCTGCGTAACATTCCGGTGGTGATCTATACCACTTCCGCTTCTCCCAAAGATATCATCGATACGCGGGAATTGGGCGCCTTTTGTTTTTCCACCAAGCCGGCTTCCTACCGCGCACTTAAAAAAGTGATAGAGGATATTCTTTTCGGCCGCAGCGTTCCGGCACCGATGGCGTTTTGATCAGCTGTAATGCACACTTCCGCAGCAATGCTTGAATTTTTTCCCGCTTCCGCAGGGGCAGGGATCATTACGCTCGATCTTGTGTTTTTTACGCGGTGGTTTTGAAGCGCCTTGCTGCTGGAAGATTTCCTGCAGGAACCGGTAGAGTTGCGGGTGTTTCATTTCGAGAAGGTCGGGGCGTTCAAAAAAATACTCGCAGACCACGGCAAAAAATTCCTGTTTATTGGTGGCCGCGTAAGGGTTGATATCGGAGCTTCCCGCGCAAATCTCCTCAATATTTTTATTGATCAGGTCGAGCCAGGGAATGCTGTATTGTTTTTGAAGCAACACCTGCGGGATCCCATCCACCGTTCCGTCCGCTTTATCAATAAGGTGAACGAATTCGTGAATGGCGGTGTTCATTTTATCCGTTTCGTTCTTAAAACCGGTGAGCAAAGCGGGTTTGGAAAGTATCATCTTTCCTTCCATGTAGCCGGTGCCCACCATGCCGAGTATGCTGCGCTCTTTTCCTTCCGTCTCAAATTTTTCGTTGAAAGCAGCGGGATACAGCAGCACCTCGTAAATAGTGGTGTATTGCCAGTTCGGGAAACGAAAAATGGGAATGATGGCGCTGGAAGCAACCAGCAGGCGGTCGGTGTCGTCAATGCCTGTTTGAATGCCCGTGATGCGTACATTCGATAAGAACTCCTGCACCTTGTATTCGAATTGCTTTTTCTCTTCCGCACTGAGGTGATAATAGAAACTTACGTTTTCAGAAAGTATGTTTTTCCAATGCACCGGGAATGGTTCGTGCGGCTCGATGAGCTTTCGCTCTTTGGGCCCCGGGCCGAAGAGGATGAACAGGACCAGCAGGGATATGACGAGAAGGGCGAAAAGAAAAAGGTCCATGACCAAATGTAAAATAAAGATCCCCGGCTATTACACTCCGGGGATCCCTGGTACTCGTACCTGTACGCTTTACTTCGTAAACAGCATCTCGCGGTACTTGGGTAAAGGCCAGGTCTCATCATCCACCATCTGCTCCAGTTTGTCAACATGGTAGCGGATGTCGTCAAAATGCGCCTTCACTTTATCGCAATACGCAACAGCCTGCTTGCGGTGATCGGTCACCTGGTTCGCTTTTTTGCGTTCCTCGGTCATCTCTTCCACTCCTTTTTTGATCACTGCAATATGCTCCGAAATTTCTTTGATCATCTCCACTTGCGGGGCCGCCAGTTTGTTGAACTCTTTTCCGTCAAGTATGTTCTTCATGCCGCTCACGTTATCCACCAGCATCTTCTGGTATTTGATCGCGGTGGGAATGATGTGGTTCATGGCAAGATCGGCCATCACGCGTCCTTCGATCTGGATCTTCTTCGTGTATGTTTCCAGGTAAATGGCGTGACGTGCTTCCTGCTCGCGATGCGTCATGATGTTGAGGCCTTCGAATAATGCGAGGGTCTTTTCACTCACGTAAGCGTCCAGCGCCTGCGGGGTGGTTTTGATATTGCTCAGCCCGCGCTTCTCCGCTTCTTTCACCCATTCATCGCTGTAGCCATTCCCTTCAAAAAGTATCTTCTTCGATTTCTTGATGTAATCCACAAGCACCTGGAAGATCGCTTCGTCCTTCTCCACGTTCTTTTTGATCACGGCATCCACATCTTTCTTGAAAGCGATCAACTGGTTCGCCATGATGGCATTGAGCACCGTCATGGGTCCTGCGCAATTGGCCGATGAGCCTACCGCGCGGAACTCGAATTTATTTCCCGTGAAGGCGAAAGGCGATGTGCGGTTGCGGTCGGTATTGTCCAGCAGCACATCGGGGATTTTACCGATACCGAGTTTCAATGCGGTCTTCTCATCAGGTGTCATTTTACCGCTTTTCACTTTTTTCTCGAGTTCTTCCAATACCTGCGTAAGCTGCGAGCCGATGAAGATGCTCATGATGGCAGGAGGCGCTTCGTTGGCGCCCAGGCGATGATCGTTATTGGCCGAAGCAATGCTCGCGCGCAAAAGATCCGCATTATCATGAACGGCTTTTATGGTATTGATGAAAAAGGCGAGGAACTGCAAATTGGTTTTCGGGTTTTTGCCGGGCGACAACAGGTTTTTTCCCGTATTGGTGCCCATGCTCCAGTTGTTGTGCTTGCCGCTCCCGTTCACGCCTGCAAACGGTTTTTCGTGCAGCAGCACGCGGAAGTTGTGCCTGCGCGACACTTTCTCCATCACATCCATCAATAACTGGTTGTGGTCAACGGCCAGGTTGCATTCCTCAAAAATAGGAGCACACTCAAATTGGTTGGGCGCAACTTCGTTGTGGCGTGTTTTGATCGGGATGCCGAGCAGCCAGCTTTCCTGTTCAAAGTCGCGCATAAAGGCGGCTACACGGTCGGGTATGGACCCGAAATAATGGTCCTCCAACTGCTGGCCTTTGGCTGGCGCGTGACCGAACAGCGTGCGGCCGGTCATGTGCAGATCGGGGCGCGCATTGTATAGCGCTGTGTCCACCAAAAAATATTCCTGTTCCCAGCCCAGTGTTGCGGTAACTTTTGTAATGTTCTTGTCAAAATATTCCTGGCAAACTTCGGTGGCTGTTTTATCGAGGGCGTGCAGGGCTTTGAGCAGGGGCGTTTTGAAATCGAGCGACTCACCGGTGTATGAAACAAAAATGGTGGGGATGCAAAGCGTATTGCCGATGATGAACGCAGGCGAACTCGGGTCCCACGCAGTATATCCCCGCGCTTCAAATGTGTTGCGTATCCCCCCGCTGGGGAACGAGGACGCATCAGGTTCCTGCTGCGAAAGCTGGCCACCTCCGAAATTTTCTATCGCGCGACCGTTTTCGGTGGGAGTGAAGAAGGCATCGTGCTTTTCAGCGGTAGTGCCGGTCAGGGGCTGGAACCAGTGAGTATAATGCGTTGCGCCTTTGCTCAGGGCCCAGGCCTTCATTCCGTTGGCTACATGCTCTGCAATTTTGCGGTCTATTTTGCTGCCGGTCTCAATGGCGCTCATCACCGCGATGAAAGCCTCTTCGGAGAGGTATTGGCTCATGGCATCGCGGCCAAAAACATTAGCCCCGAAAAATTCACTTACTTTTTTAGGGTGCATCTCCGAGTCGACCGGGGTTCTCGAGAGCACTTCCTCTAATGCTTTAAATCTGTGTACAGCCATTTTTTTGGTTTTTATATGTTTTTAGATGAGTGGATGCGATTTTTAGGGGGGTATGATTTTAAAAAAGCAATAAAAACGGGACGAAGGTATGCAAAAATAGGGGGTATTTCTTATAAAAGGTGTTATTTTTTATAAACAGGTGTGGAAAAAAGGGGAGTTACAGTGACAGGAGCACGATTTATCGCGTCTTTGAAAAAGATAGGTATTCCTTATATGTAGGCAGAAATTTGGAGCGGGCGGCTTTCCCTCTAGTGGGGCCGTCATTCCCGTCATTCGCTTCAATAAACACGCACCAGGCCAGGTGCCCAGGCAATATGAGTCATCTGCATACTTCTTTTCGCTTTTTGCCTTCCTTGGATGACGCAGCGTGTATATTTCCGCTGCTGCCGGGGCTGGGTTGAGGATCCTGCACCCTGTAGCACCGGTGGAGTAATTGGCGGTATGGCTTAATTTATCAATATTTGTACAAATGCATCTTTATGAAAAAATTATTCCTTTCGGCAGTAGTGCTGCTTGCAGCCAAAACTCTTTTTGCGCAGCATAGCATCAATGGCACTATCCTTTCGCGCGTAGGGCCCAAACTCGAAGTGAAGGTGGACAGCGTGGGCGCGGTTCCCGGTCCGAAAGATTCCTGCGATATCTCTAAAGATATTTCCGGGAGTGATAATCCTTTCGGCATCCAGATCAGCAGCGGGTGGGTGGGGATAGGTAAAGTAATGTTCGTTTCAAAGAACGGGAACAAATACCAATTCCGCATTGCGAAAGAAACCACCACGGTGGTGATCAACGGGCAAAAGAAAGAACAGTTTGTTCCCGGTAAAAAAGTGAAGGTCGAGTGGAAGTAGTTTAGGGTATCTTGTTTCCAGTTTTACATTTTACGGTTTGCCTTTAATGTTCCGGTACGTAACTATTTTTCTTTTCTTTTTATTTTGTGCACCCAACCTTGTTTTCCCGCAGGGCTCCCGTGCCGATTCGTTGTGGAAAGTGATCCGCAGCGCTTCCAGCGACAGCATAAGGGTTTACACACTGAATGAACTTGGGCACGAGTTGCTTTACCGCTTTCCCGACTCGGCCATTGTAG